>JBBROR010000001.1:0-50337 GCA_038229175.1 Acetobacterales bacterium
CGGTATTGAGCATGGATTCGGCCACCTGTTCGATGGTCATGGTCGGATCGCAGAAGAAGCTGACCAGGCCGCGCAAGGTCTTCGCGCCATCCCGGCCGGCGTACAGGATATGCAGCAGCGCGGCCGACAGCAGTTCGTGGCCGGTCTTCGCCCAATGGTCCTCCATGCCCTTGCCGTCAGGGTCCACGATCATTTGCGCGAGATTCTGCGCGTCCGCGACTTCCAGCATGGTCCCGATGCGAATCTCTTCCAGCGGGTTGAAGCGGACGGACGAGCCATCCATGGCCGAGGGCTGGAACTTCAGCACCTTGTGGCCCTTGGCCTTGCGGAAGCCCGACGTGAGCGCCCAGGCTTCGCCCTTAATGTCGTGCACCAGGACCGAGGCCGGCCAGCTTAGGAGCGTGGGCAAGACAAGCCCGACGCCCTTGCCGGACCTGGTAGGGGCGAACGCCAAAATATGCTCGGGGCCGTCGTGCGTGAGGTAGTGGTACTGCTTCGTGTCGGGATCGACCCAGGCGCCAACGTAGCAGCCGGCCGCGCCTGGCGAGGACGGCTTGCCGCGAACCATGTTCCACAGCTTTTGCAGCAGCGACAGCGGCCGGCGCAGCAGGGTCGCATTGAAAATGTCTTCCTTGTCCGCCCACCTGGCCGAGCCGTGCAGCGTGCTTTCCTTGCCGCTGAATTTCTTGGCGCGAGCGACGGCCATCCAGACGGCCGGCACAAACAGAAAGTGAAGACTGGCCAGTATCCACTCGCCACCCTTGAATGCGGCTTCCGTGCCTTCGACGTGCCCGAACTTCAAAATCCAGATGAAGAAATCAAAGGGCATGTAGACCTTGACGCCATTGCCGAACGCATACAGCGGTTCGCCCAGGGACGGCTGAAAAGCAAGCTTCCAGCCGGCGTATTGCGTCGCCGCCCAGCATGCCACGATGGTGATGCTGACCAGGACGAAAATGGTCTGCATCATCACCCCGGCGGCGCCAGGCTTTTTTTGGTCCTTGTACCCCAACTCATTAGCAGCCATCAATACACCTCTTCCGATAAAAAAATGTGTTCACAGTATAGCACGAATTATACTTTTTACGGCTTGTTAAGGGGCTTCTAGCCCCTTGATTTGATACGTTTTTACGCCAAAGAAGGGCGCCGAATGTATAGCGCAAATCATATCCACAGAATTGAAAAAACAACCATCATTTCCGCTGCTCGAAATCGCACCCGATCCGCTTCAAACCACCGCGCACCAGGTCGCAGTAACTGTACGGCAGGCCTGGCCACATGCGGATCGCCAGGTAGAGCAGCCCGAACACCGCCGGCATGGTCAGATCGGCTTGCCACTTCTTGACGCCCAAGACCACCAGGATCGAGGGGAGCCAGTAGGTAGCCCACAACAGCCCCAGGAGCGTCAGGACGATCACCGCGAGCTGGAACGCTTTGTCACTCACCCGAATTCGCATTCGCGTCTCCACGGCCTTCCAATGCCAAACGCTCGCTCTTCCGGCGCTTGAGCAGCCAGTAGATATTCGCGCCGGCGATCACCAGGCCGGCCAGCAGCAGGGCGAAGCCCTTCAGGGACGACGGGATGGCGATGATGATAATGACGATGCCGGCGACCAGGCCCAGCACATTCAGCGCTTTCAACAGCAGTTCTTGCACGGTCGTTTTGTCTCGATTCATGGAGTCAGTCTTTCGTAACTTTGTTATGGAAAAAGGCGTGGCGCGCCATCATGTCGCCGAACGCATTCACGGTGTCGGCCGCCCGCTGGCTCATGCCCAGCTCGGGAAGGCGCTTGCGCAGCTGGTACACAATGGCCTTCTGCATGCCAATGGCGATGCCGCTCAGGACGACGACGACGACGGGCGCCCAGCGCGTCACAAGGCCGGCGAACGTCTCGAAGGACGACGGCGTTGTGGTGCCATCGTCCAGCAGGGACTTCGTGGCGAGGCTCGAAAGCAGCACCAGGAGCGCCCCCAGGATCGTATAGCGCTGATTGCGGGAGTGATGCACGCGCAAAGCGAAGTAGCGCTGTACCTGGTGCAGCTGCTGTTGTGTCAGGCCAAGGCCCTGCAGCGCTTCCGGCGCTTCATAGAATCTATTTTTTTTCATCTTGCGCGCTCTCTAGTTTGTGTGCAGCCATTTCGGCCGTAACGTCACTCTCAAGTTTTTGCATGACCTTGACCAATTTTTCGCTGGTCCCTTCCTGGTATGCCGGCCAGGGAATGAATGGTTCGCCGAGTGGATTGCCAAACTGGTACGTGGTGGGGCAACGGTAATTGAAAGCCGCGCCTTCCTTTCTAACGATGAGATACGAGGCCTTGCATTCGATACCGGCTTGTGTGGCCAACTCGGTCGCCATTATTCCGACCGATTCCTTGTCCCACCAAAAGGCGACGTGATTGGCGCCAGAATAAGCCAGATGCAAACCGGCTAATGCGCTCGCCACCCACGCGCCGCCGTAGGGCTTTTTGGCATTGCGAAAAAGCGCGTATACGCTGGCGATGAAGATCACAACGCCGCCAATCAAGAACAGGATCGGTGAATAATTCTTGTCGTGCCCTGGGCGCCAGGATGCCGATGGCAAAACCCCTGTAAGGAAGCCCATGCAGACAAAGCCGCACCCGATGATGGCGAGCATAAGATACGGCGAAATGCCTGGTGTACTTTCCCCTCCCTGTTGGGTTGCATTCGCAATTTTCACAAACACCTTTACCGCGTAGTACGTTGGAATCATCGTCGCGAATATTACGGCGAGCATGAAGGTCATGCCTTGCTCCTTTCTTTGCGTATCCGTTGAAGGGCTGTCTTGAAGCCCGTAAGCGACATGGTGAAGCCCTTTTCGTGCAGGGTGGCCAGCACCGCTTCGCGGCGCACGCCTTTTGCCAGCGTCGCCTCGACCTCATCGAAAATGTCGCGCAAGCGCGCCGTTTCCGACCTGGCCGAGTCGTCCTTGGCCAGCGACCGCAGCGCCTCCCCTACGTCCTTCTCAGTAGCTTTACCCATTGTCCAATCCTGTGAGTCGTCAAAAGACGCTATCTTAACAATCAATCACTATTCCCCGGTAAAATCTGCTCCCCCCGCGCCGCTACACGGATCAGGCTGGCTATCGCCGGCCGAACCGCCTTGATTAGCCTCAATGAAGGTATTCGTTCCCAGGCTATCGTGCACCGGCTCGGCAGCACCGCAGGCGTGCGCAGCACCGAACAGCGACAGGACCAGCAGGGGATTGAACAAGTCGTCCGTGAGACTCGACGCCGGCGCCGGCACAGTCGCTTTGCTCGCGGTCGATGACGGGGCGGTTTCGACGGCCGGCGCCGGCGGCGCAAGCCGGCCAGACCGCGCCCCCACGGTCGCCAGCTGCTCGCCCACCGGCACCATGTCGGGAGGGCTGAAGTATGTCGCCCGAAACCGCAGCTCCTGGCAAATCTTCCCGTAAGCAGTATTTTGATCGCTGCTCATCGGCACGCCGCCGTGTACCTGGTCGAGCATCGGAATAAGCTTGTTGTTGATCGCCGCCAGGGACGATTGAATGTCCTGGGCGCGTTCAAACTCGCGTTTGGCGTCGCCGGTCAAACCATCGGCGCCCGCATCGACCACGGCATTCCAATGCTGCAGCAGCTCATCGACCTGGCCGATGGTCGCCAACAACTTGCCCACGGCATCACGCACCTGATTGCTGCGCTCGGCCTTCTCCATGCGTGACGCAATGGCGACGCCGACAACGGCCACGGCTACAACCACAGCGGCCGACACCATCCAATGCGCCGCGATCCAGCCGAAGACGCCCAGCTGGTGCAGGCCGTACAGCAAGCCGCCAACAATGGCGATTGCCGCGACCCCGCCCATTACAAGCACTTCGCTGCCTTCGCCGAAAGCCGTCCTGGCGCCGATGGCGAGGACCAGGACCATGAGCATGTACGGGGCGAAGCCCAGCACAGTATCGGCCAATGCTTCAATTTGCATCCCTGCCCCTGTCGCTGCCTGGGCAAAAGCGATTGAGGGCAGCAGCAGTGCCGCCAGCAATGAGAGCTTACGCATGGTCGCCTCCCTGCGCGCAGATGGCGGCACCGCCCGCCGACACCAGGCCGAGGCCCTGCAGCTTCGCATTGACGGCATCGAGCCGCACGTAATCGCTCAGGCGCTTGTCCACATCGAGCGCGCTTTTGTCCTGGGCCATGTCGGCGAGCGAAGCGGCCTTGGCCTCTTTGCGGTCCACCTGTTCTTCCAGCTGATCGAAGTCGATACCAGGGCGATTGCCCACATTGCCGAGCGAGCGAGCGGCGCGTGTTTCGGCGTCCGCGACCTTGCTACGGGCGCCGAGCAGGGCCGCCCTGTTCTCCTTGTCCTTCAAGTCCTTGCGCAGATCGGACAGGCGTATCTTGAGCTGGTCCAGCATCGGCGACAGGCGGGCGATGTTGGCGCCGTAGCTGTGCGCCATTTCCTCGCTTCGCACCTGGTGGTGCACCGCCTCGACGGCCGCCGTCTTGTCGCCGGCAGCTGCTGCCTTTTCAGCCACGCGGCCCCACTTGTCCGCGTCCTCGGTGGCCTTGCTGCACTGGTGCTGCATCAAGCGCAGTTCGGCGGCCACGTCGGAGACGCTCTCTTCGGCCTGGCCGATCTGGCGCTGCAGCTCGCGCAGGCCATGGCGCGCCGAGCGGCCGGCGTCGCCGAACTTGTCGAGCAAGTCGTGCAGCGCACCGGAAATTTGAATCCAAGTCTTACGAAGCAAACTAAACATGGCGATTCTCCCAAAGGATTAAGTAGCGAAAGCGTGGCGCTGGTCTGCATCCACAGTGAATCCATTGTGAATCCAATGTGAATCCGCTGTCAAGCGGATTTCGCAAAGAATCGGTATGTTTTGGGTATCCCCTTATCAGACCTGTCCAATCTGGTACAGTATCGTTTCCATCGGGACTTAAAACAGACCGGTCCCGCGAAACCATCCTAGTGAGACTTGACCAGATGACGACCTTCATACGCGCCTACCTGCGCGCCTCGACCGACGAGCAAGACGCGCAGCGCGCACGCGGACAGCTCGACACCTTCGCGGCCGAGCATGACGTGGTGATATGCACCTACTACGCCGAGAACGAGTCAGGCGCCCGCCTGGATCGGCCGGAGCTGTTCCGGCTCCTGGCGGACAGCCGGCCAGGCGACATACTGCTGGTCGAGGACGTGGACCGTCTCTCGCGCCTGAACAGCGAGGAATGGGACCGGCTCAAGCGCATGATCCGCGAGCGGGACGTGCGCGTGGTCGCCGTCAATGTGCCGACTACCTGGCAGCACCTGGCGCCGATCCGCAGCGACTTCGATGCGCGCATGTTCGGCGCCATCAATGACATGCTCATTGACATGCTGGCGGCGATTGCGCGGCGCGACTACGAGCAGCGGCGCGAACGTCAATCGCAGGGGATCGCCAAGGCCAAGGCAACGGGCAAGTACAGCGGCCGCAGAAGCGACACGGCCCGCTACGACGCGATCAATCGACTACTCGCAAGCAACAGCTCATGGAGCGAAGTGCAGCGGACCATCAGCTGCAGCCGCAGCACCATCAGCGCGGCGATTCGACACGCGAACAAGGCGAACCAGGTCACTCCAAAATGAAGCCTTGAACACCAGACAGACCGTACCTATCAACTTTGCTAGGCATTGACCAGCTCGACATACCAGGACTGCGCCACCGACTTGCGCGTGAGCGCATCAGTTTCCAGGCCCGTCACCGTCATAGCGTCGCCACCGATCCACAGCACCACCGCATCGCGCAGCCGAGGCAGTACCTCGGCGCCGGTCGCCGGATCGCGCAGAAAGGCGCTGCGCACGCTCCTACGCAGTTCTCGATCATGTTCCTCCGATAGCGTGAAATCGCCGACGTGATCGGGCTGCAGCGTCACCGCACGATGACGCGCCAACGGCCGACCGCCGCATTCGTAAAGCTGGGCCACCCTTGCCTTCATAGCTCGCCAATAGCTGTATAAAAACACAGTATATTCCATGTGCATAATTGTGATGACACAATCAACAAAAATAATTTAAATAAGTTGACGCAGTAAGCGATATTTAATGTAAAATGTCATTACTGAGTCGATTTCAAGGAGAGTGAAAATGTTTAACGTTGTTCAAATGCCAGAAATTAACAGCCGCAAATTCCGCGTCATCAAGGGCCAGGTGTCCGCGTCCGGTCACACGGTCGGCGCCTTCGATCTGATCGCAAGCGACCTCGATATCGTGGAGGCCCGCAACATCAAGACCGAGCTGTGCCACGCCCACCACGCCGGCGCCGTGAGCCTGCAGGTACTGCCTTGCTTCGAGGACGAAGGCGAAATGATCCCCCAGCACTTCGGGCCGGACACGGACACCGAATTCTGGTGCGTGTACGAGTGCTACCAGGACGGCACCGTGAGCGTGGTTGACGACTTCGGCAGCGCAAGCGACGCCTACGACCGCGCCGAACTCCTGGCCAAGGGCCTGGGCATCGAGGTCGTTGCGGCCGAGTGGGTCGCCTAGATGAAAACCGCAGCGCCGAACCGGGTGTTTCTGGTGGCCTGCAGCGCCGGCAAGGTCGAGTCCGGGCCGGTGCCGGCCCGCGACTTGTATAACTCCCAGCTGTTCACCCTGGCGCGCAGGTACGCCGAGAAAAGCGGCGCTACCTGGTTCATCCTGTCGGCGAAATTCGGCCTACTCGATCCGGTGCAACTGGTGGCGCCATACGACGAAAGCCTGAACGCTAAGCGCGCCGTCGAGCGTGCGGCCTGGGGCCACCTGGTCGCTGCGCAGCTCAAGCAGCGGCAGCTGGGCAGCGCCGAGCTGGTCATCCTCGCCGGCCGCGCCTACCGCGATCCGCTGCAGCAGCTGCTGGAATCGCAAGGCCACATCATTACCGTGCCTATGAAGGGTATGGGCATTGGCAAGCAGCTGCAATTTCTGTCTCGCGGCCTGGCCGCTTAAACGAAAATCATCAAAAACGCAGCACCCGACAACCAGGAGGGACCGCCATGATTCACACGTTGTTAGAGCCTCTTTTTCAGCCCATCATCGACCGTGATGGGAACGTCTACGCCTACGAGGCATTGATGCGGTTGCGCGGCGGGGCGGAAGTTAGCCCTGCCAGCATGGTGAAGCGCTGGGAGCAGACCGGCTTCATCAAAATGGCGGACCTCGCCATGCTGCGCCGGATTGCGGAGCAGCTGGCCGCCAGCGGGACCAGGCCGCGCATCGCGGTCAATGTCTCCATCGCCACCGTGGAGGCCGCCGGCGACGAGTACATGCAGGCCCTGATCGAGCTGGCCCCGCATGCGCGCCGCCTGATCGTGGAGCTGACAGAAACGGCCGCCGTCACGAACGCGGCAGCGCTGCGCAGCTTTCACCGCGCTTGCACCTTGAACCGCTTCATCGTCGCCCTGGACGATTGCCGGCCAGGCCATCCCTACGGCACGCGGGCCTTCATCGACAACTTCCGTCCGCACCTTATCAAGATCGACGGCGAATACCTGCAGCAGTGCCACCAGGACGGCCAGCTGGCCGCGATCCGCGAGCTGATCGAGGCGGCGCACCGCCGCGACGCCCGCGTGATCGCCGAGTACGTCAGCACATTGGAGCTGCAGGAGTTCGCTTTCTACCTCGGAGCCGATTACGTCCAGGGCTTCGTGCTGGGGCGGCCGGCGCCCTTGCTGTCACTTCATGGAAGCGTGTACACGCATCCGATTGTCATCAACGTCTAACGCCAAGGAGCCACACATGGGACGCATCGCCACATTTGACGAACTCACCGACCAGGAAAAAGACCTGGTGTACTCGACCTTCGGAAAGCGCAGGAGCAACCAGCGGTATTTGTACGAACTCGACGGCACTGGCCAGCGCGTCCACCGCAACGCGGTGCCGGCGCTGGACCCCAGGAAGCCACGTTTCGAGAGCCAGCAAGGCGCCTATTAAATTCGCCGTTTTTTGATGAGCGATCAACTTAATTCGTGGTCGGCGTAATACACTATCGCTTTTCCACCAAACCGCGAATAGGGCCATTTATGCATGCTTTTCAAGTACCACCAGGCGCGCCCGGAAAGACGGGCGACCAATGAAACGAAAGCTTATCCAGAACCTGCTGCAGATCGAGGCGGACCAGCTGGCCGACGAAGCGCTGCGGCTGTTGCCAGGCACAGGCGAGGCCGATCCGCACGCGGCGGCCGCCAGGCTGGTCCTGAAGGACGCATTGACCCAAAGCCGCCAGGCCGGCTTGCTCGATGCGCCCGAGTTCTTTTTTCGGACCTGCAGCAGCACGGCCGCGCAGCTGACGGCCTTCCTGCAAGGGACCGAGGCCGGCAACCTGGGCAAGCGGGACATGGCGCGCAGCCAGGCGATGCTGACCGAGCTGCTGACCAGCAAAGCCGGCCGCAAGAAGACCAGCGAACGCTCGCGGCAGGAGCAGCTGGCCGACGCGCAGCAGCGCCGGCGCGAGCGCAACCTGGAAGAGGGGCGCAAACGGCTCAATGTCTGGATCAGTCCCGAGGCGGCCGCTTACCTCGATGCGATCCAGGCGATTCACCACAAGGACAGCCAGGCGGCCGCGCTTGAGCTGGTCCTGGATGCCGCGATGAAGGGCGAAGCCCTGCAGCGGCGTATTTGATGAACACAAAGACGAGGGACACGAACATGGCGAAATTTCCTGATACCGACGACACGCTGCAGCACATCCTGCGCATCGCACGGCATGCGCGCAGCGAGGGCTACGGCGTGCTTTCCACCGGCGAGCGCCTGGGCGCCGCGCTGGCATTGAATCGCGCCGACTGGCTGGCCAGCATGGACTACACGATGGCCGAGGCCATCGACCGGCTCGACGGTCCTTGGCTGGCCCGCATCCCCCAGGCTGCGCGCACCCTGAAGGACGACGAGCAATGAGCCGCGAGCCGATCAAGGACGACAACCTGGTTATCGTGCGGTGCATCGACGCCCGTTGGTTCCAGGTCAGAAAAGGCAACCGCGCCATACCAGGCACGCAAGTGCCGCTGCCGGTGCCGGAATGGGAAGTGCGCGACGCGCTGGCCCGCCTCATCGTCGCCGCGACCTCGCTGGACTCCGCGCCCTACCTGACCAAGCTGTTCAAGCGGGAGCGCTACACGCAGGCGGTCGCGTTCCAGGCGCAAGCGAACAAGCACTACTGCCAGGTGGCCAATAAGTCAAAGGCGCACGCGGCGGCCGCCAACCAACTCGCCGGCCAGCTGGCCACCACGGAGTAGACCATGAAAAAAGACCCCATCATTGCGCAGTACGAGGACTGGACCTACCCGTTACCGATTACCGATCTGACGGCATACGCGGCCGCTGGCGGGCACGATCTATCCGACCCGAGCCGGATCATGGCCAAGCTCTGGCCACGCCACGACGCACCCGAGACGCTGCGCATCCTGGTCGCCGGCTGCGGCGCCAACCAGGCGGCCGTCGTCGCGCATGCCAACCCCCAACACCACGTTACCGGCATCGACTTGTCCGGCCAGGCTATGGAACACCACGGCCGCCTCAAGGATCGCTTTGGCCTTTCCAATTTGGCGTTAAACCAGATCGCCGTGGAGGACGTTAAATCGCTGTCCCAGGACTACGACTACATCATTTGCACCGGCGTGCTCCATCACCTGGTGGACCCGGCCGCCGGCCTGCAGGCGCTCGCCGGCGTTCTCAGCGCCGGCGGCGTCCTCAGTGCCATGGTCTACGGCCAGCATCACCGCGCCGGCGTCTACCAGGTCCAGGAGGCCTTGCGCGTCCTTGGCGCCGGCCGCAACCCCGCCGGCGTCGCCCTGGCCCGCGATACCGTCTCGCGCCTGCCCGAGGACCACCACGCCAGGCCCTACATGCGGGTGGCGCCCGATCTGTCCTACGAGGCCGGCTTTGTCGATACGTTCCTCAATGCGCGTGACCGCGCCTACACCGTTCCCCAGGTGATCGACCTGGCGAACGGGAGCGGCCTGCTGTTCCAAGGCTGGCTCGACAATCTGTACTACAACCCGGCGGCCGTGTTCGCGGCCGATGCGAAAATTCAGGATCGCATTTACGACTTGCCGCTGGCCGAACAATGGAATGTGGTCGATCTCCTGGCCCAGCTGACCGGAACCCATCGGTTCCTGCTCAGCTGGGGCGGCGGCGACTACGACAGGCCGGGGGAGAGCATCCTGGATGCGATCCCGAGCAAGCATCCCGAACTGGTGATCGCCGACGCGGACGAGAACCAGGTACGGCGCGCCTTCCACCGCTTCACCGTGGACAAGCGCATGCTGGCCATCCTGAAACGCATCGATGGCCAGACGAGCATGCGCCAGCTGCTCGCCGGCATCACGCAGCCGGAAGAACACGAATTCGCCGTCCAGGTATTGATGCTGCTGATCGACATGGACCACCTGTTTTATCAACGCCCCGCCTCGAGCGCGACCGCCTCGAGCGCGGCCGTCTGACCCCACGAATCGCATTTAAGGAGAATTACCGTATGAAACAGACCATCCTCGCCGGCGCCGTCGCCGCCGTCCTCGCCTGCAGCGTTTCCGGCTGCGGTTCCCTGCAGCCGGCCGCGACGCCGGCGATGCAGTTCAATTACGCCACAACCGACAGCGCAGCGACCGGCCTGGTGCGCGCTTTCGACATGAACGGCAATACCGTCTTGCAGTTCGTAGACCTGGCGCTGGCCAAGCCCAGCATCTACGAGCCTGGCAAGGCCGATCCCCTGCCCTTCGGCGTCATCGGCCAGTACGCGGTCCTGCAGGGCATCCATCCGGCGCTGCGCGTCCGGACGGCGGGAGGCGACGCCGCCGTGAGGCGCGCCGATCCGGCGCCGGCACCAGCTGGCCAAGCTGCAGCGCCCGACGCGCTGGCGACCACGCGCGCCGAGCTAGCCCAGGCACAAACCGAGCTTGCGGCCGTGAAGCGCGAGCTGGCCGCGCTGCAGGCGAATCCCTCGGCAACGGCGCAGGCGGTGCAAACGGCGGCGGCCGGCATCGACAACATCGAGCAGCGCCTGGCCAGCACCGCGAACGCCATCGTTCGCGTTAATTTCGACTTCGCCAGCACGGTATTCGAGCCGACGCCTGGCGCCAGCGCGAACCTGCTGGCCGGCGCGAAGATGGCAACCAGGATCAACGTGCGCGGCCATACGGACAGCGCGACGGCCGACCAGGCGAATTACGCGGTCGCCCTTGGCCGCGCCCTCGCCACCAGGCAGTACCTGGTCAAGCACGGCGTCGATGGGCGGAAAATCAAGCTCTTCGCTTACCCGGCCGGCCGCTTCGTGGCCGAGAACAAAACCGCCGAAGGACGGCGACAAAATCGCCGCGTGGAAGTCGAACTAATGGGACAAACCGCGCCAATCGTCGCAGCCTCGGGAGCTAACTAATGACCAATCCTCGCTTAGTGAAGCATGTTCAAGCCGAAAACAAAATGTCATTTTGGGAGGATTGGGGGTCAGGTATAAAACTGACTGCCCTGATCGTTGTGGCGATCATCATGTTAGCGACCTATGCAGTCGATGCTTTTTTTGATGGAGACACGGCACTGATGCAGAAAAAGATTGACGATGCCACTATCGTGTCCGCAAGTGGAAAATTTGCTGTCGAGCAGTTTAGCGAGTGCAAAGCGACCAAGAACAAAGCAGAGGCGGAATGCATCGCCGCCGTGATCCAGGCGGCCGCCAGCCTCCACGGCGAGCCGTTCGGCCGGGAGGTGGCCAGGTCATTAAGCGCCTGGTTGGACAGCTCGAAACACCTGGTCGAGGTCAGAGAAAAAGAGAAACACGCGAGAAAGATATTCGAATAAAGGAGTGATAGCCATGTCATCGACCGAGGAAGAAGAAGCGATTGAACTTGAAGTGCGCCGGACACTGACGGCGTACAAGCTGGCACTCATCAACACGAACTATAGAAACTGGAATCACCGCCTCATGCTGTGGCTCGGCGACGACGAGGCGGTGAAATTCGAGGCCGCCCTGGTTGAACTTGAGGCCATCGCCCGCAAGGTGGCCAACACTTCGGAAGCGCACAAACGCTATGTCCGCATCGTGTCAAGCCAGCAGCCGAGCTTCGTGCGCGACCGCGACCAGTTTCTTGCCCTTCTGGCGTAATCCGATCCTGCTTTGCTTTTAATGGCCCGCTGTTGCGGGCCATTCTTCGCTCGCGCGGCGCCTCACGATAGCCGTCCTATACGATCCCTGAACGTCGGATGCGCGCTCAAAAGCGCCTGCCATCCTGGTGCGTCGCCCGTCGCCTCGGCGACATGAACCAGGGCCGCCCGTACCTCGGCCGCGCCGACGATCCCGGCCGCGTGACGGTCGGCCGCGTACTCCATTTGACGCATCGCCCACAGGGCGAAAAAGTTGGCCAACAAGACGACGAAAGGCGTGTTACTGGTCAAGATGGCCAGGGTCAGCAGCGAGCCATATATGGCCAGGCGGACAAGCGAATGCCGCAGCCTGATATGGCCGAATTCATGCGCGAGTATGGCGCGCATCAAGCCCTCATCGAGGCGTGCAGCGCCGGCGCTCATCAAGACCGTCGTGCCTTGCGCCATGCCCGTCACCATCACGTCCAATTTGTCGCTCTCGTAGACGTAGAACCGTGGCGGTTGAATGCCGCTATGGGCCGCAGCAAGCGCGCCTACATGCTCCACCCGCCGAATGCTCGCAACGTCCGGCTCCCGCCGGATCAGCAGAGCGGCGCGGACCATCGGTTCAAGCAGCAGCAGGGCATACACCGCACCGAAGCACGCCCACATCGTAGCCGCCACACCTACCCCACCGAATCCGGCAAGCGTTCGCGCAAGGTTATCGAGTAGGGCGACCAGTATTAACAAACTGGCAAAAAACAGGGTAAATCGCGTGATTCGACGCATGGCCATGTTCCCTTGATAAGTACCGCCTCTATCTTGCCTGATAAGCGCGGCCGCCGCCGGTCATTTCCGCACCCACACCATGCGGCGCTTCGCTCTGGTACTGCCTGAACAGCGCCGCCTTGCGGCATGAAAGCGCACGGCCGAACGGCCGGCCCCGCGCTGCGGCGTTGCCGCCGTGGGCAAAACGTCATCGTGGCCATTCCTTTCCGCCTTGTCCTAAGCGCGTTGCATCAGCGCCCCGGTCCTGCCTTTTGTTCGACGCATAGCACGGTCCTGGCAGCGGTCAAGGGTTCGCTTCGCCGGCGCCTTCCCCCGTTCGGTCTTCGCCTGCGGCTCGATCCGCTGCGGCCTCAGTTCCCGCCCTTGACCGCCGCCAGGCCCGCGCTAACCCCGCGTCAAGGCAGAACCGAAGCGCCGATCCAACAGGACAAACCGAAAAGGAAAAATCATGGCCACGACGACAACCCACAACAGCAAAACCACAAACACCGTGGGCTTCCAGCCCGGTAAGGCACTCCAAGAAACAGTTTTCAAAGGCAAGATCAAGTACGTTGTTCTGAACGGCAGCAAAATCAAGATGGTGCACGACGGCCGCCAATGGTGGAACGTGGAAGTAACAGCAGCCTAATCCCGAAGGCTGGCGCTACCGGCGCCGGCCACATTCAACAAACTTTGCGAGGTCTACCATGCCAACATTCAACCAAGTTCAAAAGGCGCTCGATAACTGCATCAAGGCAGAGCCGACTATCGACTTCCAACTGTCCAAGGATGCGAGCCAGCTGGGAACCGTCATCGGCCTGATGATCCACTTCAAGGAAGACGAGCGCGCCCTGGAAAACTTCACGTCCTCGCAGCAAGCCGTGTACAAGCGCTGGGAGTCGCAATAATGCCGGTCGCCGATCTGTTCCCCGAAACCCTCGGGGAGCTGGGGCCAATCGTCGCCTACGAGAGCAAGGACTTTTGCGACCAGTACGGCAATCCTCGGATTGTCGTTCGGCTGGTGCCGAAGTGGGACGACAAAGCCGGCTTGTGGACGGTCGGCTGGTTCTGTAATGTCGAGAACGCCGTAGACGAGTGGTTCCCAGGTGCTGGCACGCCGGCAAATTATCCCTGGTATCGCACCCAGGACCAGCCGGCCGCGAAGCAGCTGGCCGTCGCCTGCGCCACGGCCGCACGCGCCGTCAAATTCGTCTTGCTGCAGATGCTCGCGTATACCGACTCGGCCGAGGTCGGGGCCAATACGCGGCGCATCGAGGCGCAGCTGGAAGACCAGGCGCGTCGCTGGTTCCTCGGCGAAGACACGATTTGACCTTTGAGAAAAGGAAAGGCCCGCTACTCGCGGGCCTTTCTACGTCAACAGCTGCCACGCCCTACGCCGAACAAGCCCCGGCCGATCAACCTGGCCCGCCCTTGCCCTCCGGGTTGCCTGCGGCAATTCTCTGTCCCGCCGCCCCGCGTTGTTTGTATGTGAAAACACATACACGCGAGGGGCAGACAAACAAACACGGCCCCGGCCGGCGCGCCGACAGCCCTAATGCGGCAGCTTGAACGCGGTAACGCTATGACAAAATGCCAGCTGCGCGCTATCGGCATTCGTCAAGCGGGCCTTGACCTCGACCGCCACGCCGGACTTGCGCAGGGTCGCAATGGCCAGCCTGGTCGGCTCATCGGGCGCACCGACAACAAGGATTGACTCGGCCGCGTAGCGGGCCGCAGCGTGCAGAACGATCCGCCCGCTGTAGCTCGCTCGGCCGGCCTGGTCCAGGTAAATGAGTGACAGCCTCTTTCCCATGCCTGGCGCCTCAGCGTGACAGCTGCTTTTGCTTCTGCTGCTCGGCTTCCTTGTCGGCGACCTGGCCGCGACCGTTCTTGTATTGAACGGTCACCACCTGGCCAGGCGTCGGCACCTTTTCAAGGTCGCGCACCTGGTGCACCACGGCCGCCCGCTTGCTGGTCGCTTGCGTCGCGTGGTAGCCCTCTACCCCCAACACCTCCCCGGTATGCCTGGTATTGGGGCCTGGTTGCTTTACTTCCGCGCCCTCCCCCAGCTGCTGGCGGGCGACGCCGGTGGCACGCTCGCGGCTTTGCTCGACCGCCTGGCCGAGCGCCTTCTCGACCTGGGCCTTGACCGCCGGCAGGCCCTCATGCACATGCAAGTCGTTGAAATCGGAGAGCTTGCCCGCCACCTTGAACTCCGGGAAGGCGACGCCTACCTGGTGTTTTTGGGCGGCGGCCGTCGCCTTCTCGACCCCGACGTTCTGCTGCGCGTGCTTGTCGTTGTCGCCCATGATGAAAATCGGGCTGGTCGGATGGCGCGCCTTGATGGCGCCCACGACCGCATCGAGGTTGCCAGAGTCGAACGCCACGGCGACCGCCTTGCCGGTCGCCTGGTGCAAGCTGGCGCCGGTCGCGTAACCTTCCGCCACCAGAACCTCGGCGCCTGGCTTGATTTCGCCGATCAAGTGCATGTTCCCCGACTTGCGGCCGCCCTTCTCGAACATCTTGGCCGCGCCCTCGGCCGGCGGGATCGACTGCACCGACCACAGCTTGCCGTCCACGTCGCGCACCGGCACGACCAGCTTTTCGCCGTCGAACTTGACGCCGTGGGCCGCTACCTGTTTGCGCGCCAGGTAGGCATTTTCACCAGCTGGCGGCGCGTCAGGCAAGCGGTCGAACTTCGCGGTCGCCTTCGTGCTGGCCTTCGCATGCTGCTCGGACAGCTCGGCCGCCCGCTGCTGCTTGACGATCTGCGCCTGGGCGGCCAGCTGCGCCTGCTCTTCCTGGGACAGCTGCGCCCCGCTCATGGTCCAGTTCTCCTTCGAGCCACTTGCGAAGTTCTGGATATGGCCGCTCGGCTTGCCATCGAGGTAGCCGACATACGCGCCGTCGCGGTTGCCCGCCTTGCCTTTGGCCACCGGCACGCGCTGCAGCTTACCGTCCATCACCGGCTCATCCTTCAATTCCAGGCCGGCGGCCTTCAGCGCCTTGGCGAATTCCACTTTCGGATCGAGGTTCTGTTTAAGCTCGGCGTCCTGGGCGACTTCGCGCTTTGGTAGCCACTTGTCCAGCTTGGCCAGGTCCGCGCCTGGCGGTGCGTACCAGGTCTTCGCCCCCTTGTCCCATTTGGCGCCGGCGTCGCTCGCCTCGTTCTTGTCGCGGAACGGCACGGCAAGCACGGTGCGCTCGCCGGACTTGTCCGGCGCCGGCCGCTCATCGACCGACCGCACCGGCGCCGGCGCCGGCCGCTCCTGGTCGGGCTTGGGCAACCACTTGGCCAGCGGCGCCAGGTCGGTCCCAGGCGGCACAAACCACTCCTTGGCCTCCTTGTCCCACTTCGCACCGTGTACCTTGGCCGCTTCCTTTTCCTTGAAAGGCACGTCCAGGACGGTCCTGGCGGTCGCCAGGGCGCGATCCGGCTCGACCAGGCTAATCGGCCTGCCCTTGCTCGGATCGTCGCTCAGAGGGCCGCCGGCTACGACTTCCTGGCCAACGGCCGGCAGCTGGCGGAAATCCATCTTGTGAAGGGCCACGGCCTCTTTCTCGCCGGTCTGGACGACGAAGTGGTGTTTCGATTCCGCGATCACCACCCCGCGCGCCGGCTGATCGCCATCGACTACGGCGAATCGCTCCACTTCGCCAAGCTTCGCTTTCACGCGGCCCGCAAGCTGGCTAAAGTCAGGACTACTGAATGCATCGACGCTTTCTCGCACCAGAGCGCCGAATTCCGGCGTATTTCGGTCTGGTACGTCGTTCGGCCGCAGTGCCGATTCCGGGGCTGTCCTGGCGGTCGCCAGGGCGCGATCCGGCTCGACCAGGCTGATCGGCCTGCCCTTGCTCGGATCGTCGCTCAGAGGGCCGCCAACGACTATTTCCTGGCCAACGGCGGGCAGCTGGCGGAAATCGAGCTTGTGGAGGGCCACGGCCTCCTTTTCGCCGGTCTGCAGCACGAAACTATGCTTTGACTCGGCGATGACAACGCCGCGCACCGGCTCTTCGCTGGCCAGCATGCCGAAGCGGGCGCCCTCGCCCAGCTTCTGCTTCACCTGGCCTTCGAGCTGGTGATAGTCGCCGCTGTCGTTGCGCTCGGCGATGCTTTGCCGAACCAGGGCGCCGTATGCCGGCGTCCCACGGTCTGGAATGTCGTGCGGCCGCAGACCCTGGGCGAGCGCCGGCGCCTGGTCCACGTCCCGCGTGCGGTCGCGGTCCAGCTGCAGCACGTAGTCGGTGATCTTTTCCGCGTCCCTGGCGGCCCGGAAAATCTCGTTCTTGTCCTCTTTGAGGACGCTTACCCAGGATTTGACATACGCGGCATGCTGGCCGGGATCGTGCGGGATGCCCAGCTTGTCGGCCATGAAGTAGCTCGACAGCTCGGCCCGCAGCTCTTCCTTGGCATATTCGGCGCTACCGAACCCACCACCGAATTCGCGCTTGAGGCGCGATTCGTGGCCGGTCCAGTGGCCCAGCTCGTGCAACGCGGTCGAGTAGTAGGCCGCCTGGTCGGGAAACTGACCCTTGGGCGGCAAATGGATTTCGTCCCGCGATGGGCTGTAGAACGCACGATCGTTCTGATCGTGGTGGATTTTGGCGCCGGACGAATCAAGAATTCTTTCGGCGCGCTCGACCGGATTCCAGTCGTGCTTCCTGGGCGCCTTGTCCAGCTCGGGCACTCCATCCATTTGCTGCGCATTGAAGACAACGGCGCGGAATACTTCCGGCCGCTCAAGCCGGACATTGACCGTCTTCTGCTTGCCGTCGTCGCCCAGGATCGGGCGGCCCTTGTCGTCCACCGCAGGCCGCTCTTCGGCCATCTTCCAGTATTCGATGAGCGTGCCCTTCTCACCTTTGCGCACTTGCCAGCCCTCGGCCGCCGCCTGCTTGTACGTCGCCCATCGAGGATCATTTTTGCCCTGCATGGCCAGGTACAGGGAATTAGCGCCCCGATACTCCTTTTCCGTGGTCGGATTGTATGGCAAGCGGCCAATCCCTTGCGCTGCATCCCACGGTTTTTGCCAGGGCGCCGTCCCGGCTTCCAGCTGCTCTATCAGCTTGTCGGTTAGCGCCTGGCGGTAATCGTTTCCTTCGGCCATACATGCCTCCTATTTTTTGGGGAACGTGGACTTGCCGGCCGGCGGGTTCAGCGCCTCGGCCGGCGTCAAGGCATCGTCGCCCACCGAGGCAAGCGCGTCAGCTTCGGAAAGGGCGTCCTCAACGAACGCCCCCGCCAGCTCGGCCTCGGCCGGCGACAGCTTGCCGGCCACTTCATCGTCGTCATTGATTTTCATCGCGTCATGCTCCTATTGAACTTGCTGGCCGTCGGTCGGTGGCGGCAGCGGATTGCAGTCGATATACGGAATGCTCACGAGCGCGCCGTACTTGCTGTTATCGACCATATCCTTTTGAATCAGCGACCAGATGAATTGATCGTCATTGTCGTACTCAGCCTTCCAGGTGCCGAGCGCGACGCGCTTGGGCTTCATGCCGTCCAGTCCAGCGCGACGGGTAGCGACCGTTTGCATCGCGGCGCTTGTGTAGGCCCCATGGCCGGCATAGATGCTATAGCCAACGTATGAGCCGGTGGTGCCGTCATTGCTTGGAAACGGCAAGCTGAATGTGATCGAGCCAGGCAGGCCGCCGTCGTAGCGGGCCTGGAACGGATAGAGGCCGCCCTGGTATGTCGCCCAGCCCGAGGGCGTCATTACCGCCCCGCTCTTCTGATCGGCCGACAGCACGCCAAGCCAGAACAGGCCAGGCTTGCCGGCGTCGCCGCCAGGTCCATAGCTGATGTTCAGCACCGGCGAATCGCCCGTGTTGTACACGCCTTCGGCCGCACCGCCGCACGACACCCAGGCATATCCGCCCGCCTGCGCTGCAGCCGTAGCCGCAACCAACAAAACACCCAAGATCATTTTCTTCATCAAATACTCCTTCAAGTTATGGGAACAACTAGACCACTAAAACGCCTTATCCGCCTTGCCTTTTTGGCGTGCTTGTTCGCGCTCCAAATCAGCAAAGCGCCAAGTCGCAAGGCGGCGCTGATTAACATCATCGTTGTTCTTTTCCACCTTCGCCCGCATGCGGTCGCCGGCTTTCAGAGCAACGTCGTTCGGTGCGGGCTGACGAATGCTTGTCAGCTCGCGCCCGGTATCGACAACCACCGTCGTGTAGTTGTCTTCCTTCTTCACCAGCAGGACGCGCCCGCTGATCTGGCGGCCTGGCTGCGCGTCCAGATGGCGCACCGGCTTGCCCAATTCCCTCGATAGATCGTCAAGCACTTGATCGACTCCTTTCTGTTGTGCTGCTTCCTGCAGCTCGATACCCTTACGCCAAACATTGGCCCTGACCGTAAAGCTCGGGTCTTTCGGATCGAGGCCGCGCTGTTGCCATACCTGGGCGCGTTCCTGCAGCGCCGCCTGCAGCGGCGCCGACGTGGCCAGCTGCTCCTGCTGCAGCATCCAGTCGAGCCGGTTCAATTGCCGCGTCTTGATAGCATTGGCTATGTCCTCGCCCGACTCTGCCCACTCCACATTTTTCCGCCAGACCGTGGCCGCCTTGCCGAAGTCCGGCGCCTGCACATCGACCCCGCGCTGCTTCCAGACCTCGGCGCGCTCCTGGATGGCCAGCGTGACCGGATGGCCAGGCGGCAGCTGGATCGGCTTGAGCTGCTGCGCCATCAGGTCCAAACGGTTCGGCCGGGGATCGGCGACCATCGCCGGCAGCTGCTCGGGCTTGACGACCGCCGCCATCGCCTTCCCCTTGGCGTCAACACCGACGAACAGGCTTGCCTGTTCGGCGACGTACTTGTGCTGCAGGCCCAGCGCTTCGAGCTGCAGCGCCGTCAGCTGCTGCTTGCGGCCGTAGGTTGGAGCGACCGCAATGCTCTCGCGGCCCTTGGCCAGCACGGTCGCCAGCATCGAGCCTTTGCCGTCGAATTCGACAGTCTTCACGCCGGCGTCCTCGAAATTGAGCCGGTCGTGCGCGACCGCCGATTTCGGCCGCACCAGGGCGCCTTCGACTTCAACAGCGCCGGCGGCCTGCAGGCGGCCAAGGCGCGCCGCTGCAGCATCGCGGAACGCGCCGGCTACCGTCTTTTTCAATTCCGCCGGCACGACGACCTTGCCGCCTTTGAGCAGTTCGGCATCGAGCAACGCGGGCGACAGTGCGCGGCCGTACTGTTCGACCCGTTGCGTGGTGCCGAGAACCTTTCCGTCGCGGTCCTTGCGCTCGACCACTTCCAGGGCGACGTATTCGCCGGCCTTCAGGCCGCCCTCGCCCCGCAGCTTCTGGACCTTCGGCGACTGGTTCAGGTAATGCACCTTCCCGTCGAGGCCTTCGACCATGATGTAAGGCCGATTCGTCGCCTCATTAAGGCCGGTCCCGACAACCTTGCCGGCGACGCGCTGGCCCAATTCTTTCAGCTCAGTGACGACAAGCGGCGCGCTCGGATCGGAAATCATTTCCCGATGCGCGAACTTGGTCTTGAGGCGATCCTGGGATACCTGCATTTGGCGCAGCGCCGTTTCGAGCGCCGGCGACAGGCGCCACGACTTATTCCCGGTCTTCTCGGCCAGGCCCATGTCGGACAGCTGCACCAGGCGCCGAATCTGGCGAAGCCTGGTATCGCGGGCCTTCTCGCTACCTGGCGGCTCGCCCTCGAAGCTCACTTCATTGTTCACGGCCCGCTTCTTCAATGAGCGATCAATCTCGGTGAATCGCTGCTGCGCCACTTGCCGATCCAACGACTCGGCCACGTCGCGCTCGGAGCGGTAGCCCAGCTCCTTCGTGGCCAGCTCCTGGGCACGAATGCGCGAACCCTCGGCGATGTATTCCGGCGAGATTTCAAGGCTCTTGCCCTTGTCGTCCATCCCACGGATGGCGACGTGGGCGTGCGGGTGATCGGTGTTGTAGTGATTGGCCGCGACCCACTCCAACTTCGTGCCCAGGTCTTTCTCCATTTGCTTCATCAGGTCGCCGACGTGCTTGCGCAAGTCCATGCGGTCGCCGAACTCGGGACTGATAATCAGCTTGAACATACGTTCGTCGCCGCCCTTCTGCCATGCGTTCAGCGTGGCCGAAATCGCCACGCTATGCCCGCCGCTGCCGTACCCGACGCCGCCGGCGTCTAGTCCGCCAACAGCAACGCGATCCGTTCCAGGTTTGCCGCCACTTCCCCGTCGCACGCGGTCAGCGTCTTGGGTTCCTCGCTGGACCACGATTTCAGATGCATCACCCTGCAGTAGCAATTCACTCCGTCCGGCCCGCTGAACCATACCGACGCTGGACAGGCTTCGCAGATCGTTGATGGACTTGGCCGAAGGCGGGCTGCCAACCGCTGCAGCGTAGGACTGACGTAAGGCGGAAACTCGCCCTCGGTCGTTGAGGTCGGGAGCGGCGCCGTATCGGTCGGCGATGCTATCGCCGGCGCCGGTGCCGGTGTCGCGGTCGCCGGCGGTGTATCGGTCGGGTTCAGCAATGTCGGATCGCTCATGGTCAATATCCTTTCTCTGTGATTTGATAGACGGGTCGGCCAGCTCGCGGCCGACCTCAATTTCTGCAAGCAGTTCGGGGCGCTTGTTCAGCTCTTTTTCCTGGGACGATTCGCGCTCGATGTACTTGCCGTGCGCGCCCCACTGGCCATCCCCTTGATTCTTCGAGTACACCCAGCGGACAGAAACGCGCTGCAGCGGCTTGGCCGCAGTCGCGCCGGCGCCACGCACCCCGCCGGTATTGCCGAGGCGGCCAGCCGCCGATCCGGCGGCCGAGCTGCCCCGCTGGCGACTGGACACGCCAGTGCGCCCGCCGCCCCCACCGGACGACGAGCGCAGCATTTGCTTGACCTTCTTGAACGCCGTGGAAATTTGCTTATCTTTCAAGCTTCCACGGCCGGGGAGTTTCAGCGCGAGGCGAATGTCTTCGCTCTCACGCTCGCCCCCCTTCCCTTTGCCGAATATTCCCATGCACTCACCCCGATGTATTGCGTAAATTATACTCCAAGAAAGACGATTAAAAGCGCTATTTCATAGTGCGTTGCCATGCAATTGATGGGCGTCGAGGTCGCTAAAAAAAGCAATTTGCGTCATCCTGAAACATGATATATTGAGCGCCTGAATCACCAACTAAGGAGTATCCGCAATGAGCAGTATCAAGCATGACCAGCTGAAAATGCTGGCCGCGAACAGCGGCGTCAAAGGGGTAACGATAGTCGGCGATCCTTCCGGTTTCTGTGTCAATGTTACAACATTGAGCGGCGATAAACTGTTATTTACCAAGACTGGCCAGGCGCGCTTCTTCAAGAAAATGGAAACGCTCCTTGACTACCTCAAGAACGAAATTGGTATTGGCAAGGCGACGATCCAGTTCGACCGCTGGAACCCTGCACAGCAAGTTCTCAAACACTGAGAGGAAACAAGGCATGAGCGAAGGTCAAACTCCTAACGTGGCAGCAGCTGTATCGAAGAAGCTGGACGCGGTAAATGCGAAACTGAAGGTGCGAACGGCCGAAGCGGCAATTCGCAAGTACGTGCCCGAACAATTGCAGTTCTGGCCGGACGACAGGCGCGCTATTGCGAACGAATTGGCCAGGTGCGCCCTCTTCCAATGCCGCAACGATAACGAGGCCCGCGAATACCTTGATAACGTCGAGCTGTACGTGCTGGGCGAAGGCTCGATGACCTACAAGGGCGAGGAACTGCGGACCAAGGACGAAGACCTGTTCGTCACGCTCGCGCACTGTGCCCGCGATCTACCGTCCGGGAAAATGGTGGTGCGTATCACGAGCAGCGAAATCTGCCGCATGAACGGATGGCGCCAGTCGCAGCAATACTTCAACCTGATCTTTCAATCTGTTCAGCGCATGAAGGGCGGCGTCATCACCGTGTTTTCGCGGCGCCTGGCCAAGGCACTGAAATGCCAGCGTGCGCTCGATGCCGGCGCATCGGACACCGAACTGGCGCAGTTGTACGACGAACTCGAAGCCTTCGAGAACGCCGAACGGTCGTTATTGACCTTAGAAGAAAAAGGCGAGGAAGTGGGCGGCATCATGGTTTCGCTCATCAGCGGCGATCCAACGTTCACCGGCGGCAAGTGCGTTAAAGACGGCATCCCACAGGGCAGTCTGAGCTGGGAAATCACCCTCGACAAAAAGCTTGTATCGCTGTTCGCCAGGCCCTACCTGACGCTTGTTGACTTCCAGACGCGCAAGGAGCTGTCAGGAACCGGCAAGCGCCTGCAAGCCTACTACTTGAGCCACAAGAAGCCGCTCGACGTGAAGCTGCGCAATCTTGAGAAGATGCTAGGCCGCAAAAACAAGTCGCTGGCCGCGCTGAAATTCCAGATCGGCGAAGAGCTGGAAATTCTGAAGGCCAAGGGCGACATTGAAGAATTCAGCTTCAAGAAATCCGCAGACGGCACGGACTGGCTTGTGTGCGTCAGCCGCGAGAAGAAGGAGCCGAAGAAGGACCCGAAAAAAGATCCTCCAAAATAAGCAAATCACGCGCACCAGGCGGCACCAGGACTAAGCTGGCCAGCGAACGCGGCCGGCTAGTCATTTTGAAGAATCGCCCCGCCCCCGGCTGCTCATAATGGAGAATTTTCGCGGCGTAGTTCGCGCCCAGGGCGATGCCCACAAACAAAGGTTTCTATATGCACAATGAATTGCGGCCGTGGTTTGTTGTTGGCACTTCAACAAAGCCAATCGCGGACCCAATCCGAGGGCCTGCAAGCGGAATTGATGAGGCCGGCAGACTGGAAATATTGCCATGACAGCACTCATAATGGGGGAATCTCTCAAAAGAGCATGGCCAAAGCTTCGACCGCTCATAATGGAAAATCGGCCGCTCATAATGGCGAATTGGCTAAAGGCAATTTACTCATAATGAAGAATTTTCTACTCACAAAAAGTTGCTATTGCTCATTATGAGTAATTTTTTCGCTCATTATGAAGAATTTTAACAATTGAAAATATTGTTTAAAAACATGCACTTACGGTTGTTTTTGGAGTGACTGAACTGTTTTTGAACTACTTTTAACACTTCTTTTAGGCCGCCGACTACGGCCGCGCCCTGGCCTGCATGAGCTGGTTAACCCCACCCCCGGCGCAAGCGCCTCCACCGTGAGGAAATTCTAGGCCCCGAGGGGCCAGACGCCGGCATAGCCGGCTTGTTGGCCCCCAGGTACTACACTCCAGGCCCGCAAGCGGGCAAAACAAGCAAAATCAGGGAAGAACAAGATCAAAAGAGGGCGCTACGCGCTGGGCTTCGCCCTGATTACTCCAAAAGGAGGGCCTGGGAGGCCCCTGCAAGGCGTTTGCAGCTCATACAGGCTACCGCCAGCCGTCCGTGCGCTGGAAAACGGCGCCAAGGCCCGCTTATGCGATTTCATGGAAGAGGCACACGAAGGCCGGCGCTTTTGATAAAATGGAGGCGTGTACACGCTCTCCTTTGAGGAATGAAATGGCCAAAACTCTGCACGACAACCGCGAAGCCTGGTTGAACCATGTCGCCCGCCAGATGGCGCCCATGTTTGCGAAGCTCGACGCACCGCTGCCCGACCAGGTGCGGATCGCCATCGGGTTCACGTCCACCGGCAAACGCGGCAAGCGGATCGGCGAATGCTGGGATAACCGTTGCAGCGAAGACGGGCACTTTGAAATTTTCATCGTGCCCAACCTGGCCGAGGCGCCGAACATGATGCCGATGCAGGTTGCCGCGATCCTGGCGCACGAGCTGGTGCACGCAGCGGTCGGCATCCCAGCCGGCCACGGCCCGCTGTTCCGCCGCGTCGCCAAGGGAATCGGCCTTACGGGAAAAATGACCGCGACCGTCGCCGGACCTCAATTCGAGGCGGCCGTGAAACCGATCCTGGCGCTTGCCGGCCCGTTGCCGCATGGCCGTTTGAACACCGGCGCGCTGCCTGGTGACGAAGAGGGCGAGCCGAAAACCACAGGCCCGAAGAAGCAGACCAAGCGGCACATCAAATGCAAATGCGAGCGGTGCGGCTACACGGCGCGCACAAGCCGCAAGTGGCTCGACAAAGTGGGGCCGCCGTACTGCCCGACGCACGGCGAAATGAAAGTGATCGAGGACGAGTCGAACGAGGTGGAGGAAGATTGATAGGGCAGGGCGGCGAGCTGGCGAGGTCCACCAGTTCGCCGGCCGGTGCCGTGTTTGTTTGTCTTGAATCGCCTGTATGTGTTTTCACAAACAAACAGGCTGCAGCTACTCGCGATTAGCGCTTGCAATCCAACTTTGTTACCAGCCAGCGCTTAGGGTCCGGTGAAGTGTCATTTGCAACTTCGATGACGCACTTTTTCCCAGCGATCAAAGCCTTGTACGTCATTTTGTCTTGCGCCATCGAGGTAGGTTTAAGGTCGATGAACATAGCCGCAAGCGCATTCAGCGCAACTTGCTTGCCTGCCTCTTCGTCAATTCGCGCCAGGTCAACCTTGCCCGTCTCAAGGTTCACCTTGCCGCTATAGCGCACCTCTGTGATCTGGATTGGGCCGTAAGCCCTTACGCCTTCCATCACCTTAGCTGAAACAACACAAGCGGCCGAGCGTTCATCCTTCGTATGAACGACCGACGCATTCAGAACCTCGATTCGCTTGGTAGCAGTTTCCTCGCGCTGTACGGCCTGAACACAGACACCACGCACAAGGTCAGGATTCACAGTCCTTGCCGTCAGCGGCGGCAACTGCGGCAGCGACTTGGCATCAACCGTGATTGGTTGCGCCGCTGCGGACAAGGTGACACCAAACACGACCGCCGACAACCAAGCGAATTTCAAATTCTTCCTTTGCGTATTCTTCGGGGCGATCATGTCAATTTTCCGATCATGAAATGCGCAGCGCGAAACCATCTTCGCCAACGACAAAAAGGTTCACATCGGCGAGACGGTACTGGCCACCAGGACCGCCTTCTACGACATACTCGCCGCGATGGGCCACGATGTAGACCTGAAACAGATCGTCCTTGCCGGCCTGGCCGAAGTATTTGCTGGATCGCTTGATCTTCGCGTAAAGCTGTTGCCCTGCGCTGATCCTGGTCGCACGCTCCCGCTCATACTCGGCCAGTGCGGAGCGCCCAGCCTCAGTAGTCGTGTTGTAAACCACCATTTCGTTTTGCATGATCTTCTCCTTTCACTGATGGTTTTTTTGGATGGCGCGCACAACCTTGTCCCTGGTCGGCGCATCGAGCTGCGGCAGCACCTGGATGAAGTCGCGGCCGGCGGCCAGCTGCTTCGCCTCTTCGTCCGTGATCGCCCGAGCCTTGCCGAACCAGGCGGCACCGACGATCCCGCCGGCCAGGCCGCCCAGGAGCAACACGCCGACAACGGCCAGGGCGATCTTGACCTTCCAGCCGTGGGGCGCGTCGGCCCTGGATTCCTTGCGGACTTGCTTCAGCACTTCCTCGGCGATCCGGCCGACCTCGGCCTGGATGCGCGCAACCTCGGCGTCGGCCGTGGCCTGGTTCAAGTTCGTGACAGCCTTGGCCACCGCCGCCGCGATGGTTTGCGCAGCTTCGCGGCCGGCCCCCCGCAGCGTCTCGGACACCTGGGGCAGGGCGTCATCCAAGGCTTTCACCTTGTCATGCAGCACGCCCACGTCGCCCAGGAGTTCGGCAGTCAAGGCTTCCAGTACGGTACTTTCAGCCATGAGATTCCCCTTTACTTGACCAGGACTTTGTACACGGAATCCAGCTCATCGGTCACGCCGGCGGCCAGACGTTTAATCCCGATCAAGCGGCTGATCCGCATTTTCTCATCCGAATCTTTCGCGGCCTTGAGCTGTTCTTTCAAGTCGGTCGGATCATTGAGAATCTGCGCAATGGTGCGATCCGAGCCATTCAATTTGGCGTAAATGTCGTTGACGTGAATTACCGCCTTCGGGTTCAGCGTGAAATTCTTGGCCGAATTGTGATATTCAAACAGGCCGGAGAAAATGCGCTCGGGCGTTTCGTCCAATTCCACCATATTAAACACCAGGCGGATTTTCTTCGCCGGGATGCCGATTTCGGAAAGCGCGTCGATAGTCGAAATCGTGTCGCGTTGTTGCTTGAGCTTCGAGACGGTTGGCACGATAAACAAATCGAAATCTTCGTGACTGCCACGATACAGTTTCATTTGATTTACCAGGTCTTCAACATTCGAGGCGCCGATATCCACCACCGCATCGTCCATCAAAGCCAATGCTTCCATCAAATCGCCGAATTGCTTGCCCTGCACGGTTTGATCGTCGGTCCCATCCGAATTGATACTTTCGACAGGGATAACCTGCGCATCGTGAAGGCGAGGGGCCAACAGATGGCGCGCTACCGTGGATTTGCCGACGTTGCCCGAAAAGTTAATAACGGCGATCTTCATTGTTTCTTCTCCTTAATATGTTTCAGTAATGGATTGGTTGATACTGGTTTAATAAACTGATCGGCGCGCTTTTCTCGCCTTTGTTTTGCAGATAAGCCTTCCAAATCATCATTGGAAACACTATCCGCACCCACCACTTCATTTTCCGGCACCTGGGAAAAATCGTCTTTCCTTGGCGTAAAACTGGCCGGCTGGGGTATCGCCGGCATTGCTTTTTTATCTACTACGATTTCCTTTCTCACCCGGTGAAGCATGGTCTTGAATGAAGCGAGCTTCATGTCCAGGCCCTGCTCATTTAGCGTCTCAAGAATTTTTTCTAAGCTCACGCCAGCCTTTTTTGCGTTCTCGATTTCAGGGTACAGCTCCCGAATTCGGCCAATTTTTGAACGGCCCTGGTTGGCTGTTGCCAGGGCACGAAGGCTTGCTGCTACTGCATTATTTTCCATGCCTGCCTCTGTTGTTATGTCTGACAGGCCCATTTTGTAACCATTCTGAAATCGTGTCAACAACATTTTGTAATCCGCTTGTAATCTCGTGTGATTTTACTGTAACTTTGTTGTTTTCTCGATGTAATCTCAATGTAACCTTATTGTATCCCATTTCTGCGCCTGGTGGTGAAATGGTGACGTGTACACGCTTTCGTTTGGCTCAAAACGTCTACCAGGCTGTTGACGTGCATGGGGTCGGTTCATCGGAAACCCTGGCGCTTGCGCCAGCCGAGGCCGTGGACGAGGGGCGGAAATTTGTTGCTCCAACGAAAACAGCGAAAAACCAACGTCTTACCCCGGAAATCTATTCTTAGTGGAACATAAAGAAGTGCTGCCGCTGGTGGTGTTTTTTTGGTTGTTTTGCCTGTTGACACAGGGTTTTAAGTGGCAGACAATGAGGCAAGAATTGATGAATTTGGCAGCTTAAAAGCCGCCAACGAAAAGGGCATAGATGAGAGAAGAAAAGACCGCCCGCAAGGCAGACCGCAAGACCGTGCGGTTCAACGACGAAATGCTGGTGGAGCTGGAAGCACTTGCGGACGCTCGCCGCATGCCCGTGGCGGCCGTGGTCCGCACGGCCTGCGAGGTGTACTTGCAACGGGAAGAGTTTGCCGTGGCCCTGGGCGACGTTGAGGCGCGCATGGCGGCCTCGCTGAACAACAACCGGAAGGACACGGCCAGGGTGGCGGAAGACGTACAGTTGCTGATTGCCATTGTTGACCAGCTGGCGAAGTTCATAATGATGACCACGCCCGAGCTGATCGACAAGGAGGGCGGTGTGGCCCTGGGCAACCGCCGGCATGCCGGCTTCATTGCCGAGCTGCACAACGCATTCAGCAGCCGCCGTAAAAAGGCGACCCTAACGCAGGAGCTGGACAAAATGGACGGTGAGGATAGCGATGGCTGATTATTTGAATCGGGTAATTCTGAAAGGGCGACTTGGAAAAGACCCCGAGATTCGCTATTTGCCGAGCGGCGATGCGGTCGCCAATTTCAATATTGCGACGAAAAAAGGAACGCATGTCGAGTGGCACCGTATCGTCGCTTATAAAAAGCTCGCGGATCGCGCAAAAGCCGAATTCGCACAAGGCGACCTTATCTATTTCGAGGGCGAGATTGTCACCCGCGAAATGATTAGCGCAGCCGACCAGGCAAAACAATTAAAGCCGCGCAAGATAACCGAATTGATCGCCGACGATTTGCGCCTTGTCGAGAAAAAACGTGTAACACCCGGCGACGCCGACGACATTATTCCAAAACAGGATAATGACGCCGGTTCTCATTCCGAAAACAATCCAGCGGATTCGGCCGGTGCGGTCCCGCGCTATATATAAGGAGCAAGACATGAAAAACATTCCAAAGCGTATTGCGGTAATTACCATTGGCGCCCTGGTGCTGATGGTTGCCGGCTGCTATAAACGCGACGATACGCCGCCGCCAACCGTTTATGACAAACCGGCGACACCAACGCCAATCGAGAAGCCTTCGACCTCAAAAACCGAGCGCAAGTATTACAGCGAACACCTGGACGAGGCATTAACGACCTGGAAGGGCTGTAAAGAAACATTCAAAACCTTGCCCGAGGCCGAGCGCGCCGATTGTTTCGCTGCGCGTGACGCCTGGGTTAATCAGCCGTATGTACCGAAAGCAAAAGCACCATGAACACTAAACCGCACAAAAATGCCAAGGAGCGCGAACTGGCCCAGCAGCTGGGCGCCGTGATCCTTGCCGCACTCGCCGATCCCGACGTGATCGAGATCATGCTGAACCCGCCGTATGTGCCGAAAGCGAAAGCACCATGAACGCTAAACACCGCGACGGACCGCACAACGAAGCCAGGTCACGCCTGGAAGGGAAGCTGGCCCGCGAGCTGGGCGACGTGATCCTGGCCGCCCTCGCCGACCCGGAGGTGGTCGAGATTATGCTGAACCAGGACGGCTTCCTTTGGGAAGATCGCCACGGCGCCGGCATGACCAAGATCGGGGAAATGTCGGCCACCCGCGCCGAAAACCTGATCGGCACCATCGCCAACGATCTAGGGGTGGACGCGAGCCGCGACCTGATCGTGGAAGGCGAGCTGTCACTGGATGGGAGCCGTTTCGAGGGCATCTTGCCGCCACTCGTTGAGCGGCCCATTTTCGCGCTTCGCAAGAAGGCGGTTCTGATCTACACCTTCGCCGACTACGTGCGCGACGGGATCATGACCGAGGCCCAGCGCCAGGTGCTGATCGGCCACATCAAACTGAAACACAATATCCTGGTCGTCGGGGGCACTGGTTCCGGGAAGACCACCCTATGCAACGCGATACTTCAAATGATCGCCGAACTGTTTCCAAACACGCGCATGGCCATCATCGAGGACACCCGCGAGCTGCAGTGTCCCATTGAAAACAAGTTCAATCTGCGCACCAGCAAGACCGTTGACTATACGGAGCTGCTGCGCGTGTGCATGCGCCTGCGACCTGACAGCATCACAGTCGGCGAGGTGCGCGACAAGGCCGCGCTGGCGCTCATCAAGGCATGGAACACCGGCCACGGCGGCGGCACCGGCACCACCCATGCGAACGACGCCCAGGCAGGCTTGACCCGGATTGAGCAACTGATCCAGGAGGCCAATGTGCCGCCTATCAAAGCTGTGATCGCGGACGCCATCCACTGCGTTGTCAGCATCCAGAAAACCGCCGAAGGGCGCCGCATCAACCAGATTTGCACCGTTAAAGGAGGGTCACCCGATGGCTACGACTTAGAGTTTCATTAATGGCATCAATTATAATATTTGCGTAGCGACAAGAAATATAATTGGTGCTATACTCAGAAGGCAGTAAAACCTTAATTTCTTCATAACTTAAAGGACTTGAAGCATGAATCAACTCAAAAACCTGGGCGCCCAAGTACAAGCTCGTATGGCCGCTCTCAAGAACTTGCAATACAAGGGCACGCAGGCTGTAACTGGCCTGCTGATCGCCGCACTCAGCTCGCCGGCTTTCGCTGGCTCGCCATCTTCGACGGGTTCGAGCATGCCGTGGGAAGCGCCGCTGGACACCATCCTGACCTCGATCCAGGGTCCGGTCGCTCGCGTGTTCATCCTGATTTCGATCATCGTCTGCGGCCTCGGCATGGCCTTCGGCGAACATGGCGGCGGTTTCAAAAAGGTGATGGGCATTGCATTCGGTGGCGCTATCGTCATCGGCGCGGTGTCCTTCGTGTCCACCCTGTTCGGCGCATCGTTCTAAGGGTAGGGCGGATCATGAGCGAACTTCGCAAAGTCGTACTGCACCAGTCGCTGATCCGCCCCATTCTTTTGGGCGGCGCAGAACGGACCTTGGCGCTTTTGAATGGTGTGATCGCGGCCGGTTTGATCTTCGGCATCGGCAGCTGGCAGGCCGGCGCGCTCGGTTTTGTCTTCGCCATCGGCGTGCATTGGGGCTTGGTCGAGCTGGCCAAGAAGGACACCCAATTCTTCGACATTTACAAGCGACACATCACGTACCAAGACTACTACCCTGCGCAGGCGGCTAACTCCGCGCCCGCGCCTATCATTAAATATTTCCACGTTTAAAGAGGAAAAACCAATGCTGGCACTAAAGGAATTTCGGTCCCGCTTGAAGGGACTGCCCGACCTGCTGAATTGGGGCGCGATGATTGATCCAGGGGTTATGCTCAACAAAGACGGCAGTTTCACGACTGCCTTCTACTTTCGCGGGCAAGACCTTTCTTCATCAACTAACGAAGAGCTTGCCGCTCTATCGGCGCACGCGAACGCGGCGCTGATTAAGCTGGGAACCGGCTGGATGATCCATACGGACAGCACCCGGATCAAGGCGACAAGTTACCCTGCGGAGAACCGCAGCTTCTTCCCCGACCCCACCACCAGATTGATTGAAGCCGAGCGCCGCGCCCAGCACGAAACCGAGGGCGCGCACTTCGACAACATCTACACCATGGCGCTGACCTACCTGGTCCCGCCTGAACTGCAAAGCCGCCTCACCGCCCTGTTCGTGGACGACGACGCGGCCGACGCTCGGCAAAGCAAGGCGACCAACTACACGGCGCTCCTGACCCGCTTCAAGGGCATGGTTGACGACGTGATGGGCGCATTCGCCGCCGGCCTGCAGATGCGAAAAATGAGCAGCGACGAGCTGCTGACCTACCTGCACAACTGCCTCACAGGATTGACGCACCAGGTCAAGACGCCAGCGGTCCCGATGTACCTGGACGCGATCCTGGGCAGCAAGGATTTTTACACCGGCCTGGCCCCGCGCATCGGCAAGAAGCATATCCGCGTCATTACCTTGTTCGGCTTCCCAGGTGAGAGCGCACCGGGCATTCTCGACTCACTGAGTCGCCTTGCGTTTGAATACCGCTGGTCCACGCGCTTTATTCCGCTCGACCAACGCGACGCCGAAAAGCGGCTCAACGTCTTTCGCCGCAACTGGTTCCAGAAGCGTCACGGCTTGATGGGCCTGGTCAAAGCAGCTGCAGGGCAGGGCGAACAAACCTTCCAGAACGGCGACGCCGTTCGCATGGCGGTCGATGCCGACAACGCCGTGAATGAGAACAGCGAGGGCGCCGTGCGCTACGGCTTCTATACCGGCGTCCTGCTCATCATGGACGAGGACGCGACGATTGCGGACGAACGCGCCGCAGAGGTGGCCAAGATGCTCGGCAATTCGGGTTTCCCGAGCTTTGTCGAAGACATCAATGCGGTCGAAGCTTACCTGGGGAGCCTGCCCGCCCACGGCTTCCAGAACGTGCGCCGTCCACTGATCCACACGCTGAACTTGTCCGACCTCCTGCCGCTGACGGCTATCTGGTCCGGTCCCGAAGTGCATCCGGCGCCGGCCGACTTCTACCCGGCAGGAAGCCCGCCGTTGCTGTACGCGGCGACCACTGGCGCGACGCCGTTCCGGCTTTCGTTGCACGTCGGCGACCTCGGAAACTTCTGTGTCCTCGGCCCACCAGGCGCCGGCAAATCGACGCTGCTATGTCTGCTCATCGCGCAGCACTTCCGCTATCAGAATGCGCAGGCGTTTTGCTTCGACTACGGCTATTCGATGGTCACGCTTTGCGAAGCTTCGCGTGGCTACCATTGCGACATTGGCGCCGAGGGATCGAATGTCGGCTTCTGCCCGCTGGCAAACATCGACACCGACGCGGATCGCTTTTGGGCGGCCGACTACATCGAACTGCTGGTCACGCTGCGCCTGCCGAAAGACGAATCGCTCTCGCTCGATGAGAAGAACGAGATTACGCGGGCCATCTACAAGCTCGCCGAGGACACCACGGAGTCGCATCACCGGACACTGACGCACTTGATGGGCACCATCCAAAACAAGCGCATCAAGTCGGCACTGATCTACTACACATGCGACGAGTCCCACGGCAAGCTCGGGCACCTTCTCGATGCGGAGGTGGACAGCCTCACGACCAATAACTTCATGGTCTTCGAGACGATGCACCTGATGAACATGGGCGAAGCGGCGATCATCCCGGTCCTGATGTACCTGTTCCGCCAGATCGAGAAGCGCGTCAAGAAGTCCATACCTACGATGGTTCCGATTGATGAAGGCTTCCGCAGCTTCGGGCACCCGCTCGCAATCGCCCGCTTGGGAGCATGGCTTGAGACGATGCGCAAGGAAAATGCCGCCGTTGGTTTTGCTACGCAAAATCCTGGCAGCTTGTTGAACACCTTGATCGGCCAGATCATCATTCAGACAACGGCAACGAAATTCATGCTGCCGAATCCTGAAGCGACGACGCCGCAGATCATGCCGATCTACGAGGCGTTCGGCTTGAATAATCGTCAGATTCAAAACATCGCTTTCGCAACAAAGAAGCGTGACTACTACGTGATGAATTCGGATGGCCGGCGCATGTTCGAGCTTGGCCTTGGGAAGGTCGCACTTGCCTTTGTCGGCGCATCAGGCAAAGAGCATGCAATCCGCGTGCAGAAGATGAAAGCCCAGCACGGCGACGAATGGGTGTATCGCTATCTCCAGGAGCAAGGCTTACCGCCCGACTGGAGCAACTACTGGCATCGTTTAAACAAGGAGATGACGCAATGATGAACAAGACTTTACGCAAGGCCGTTGTCGTCGCGCTGGCCGGCTCGATGGTGGTGTCGGCGAACGCCGGCACCGTCGCGGGCAATGGCGGCTCGACCGAGATAACGCAGATTCTCAACAACTTCGAGCTGCTGACCCAATCGGCGCAAATGTACGAGGAAGTGCAGAACACCATCCAGCAAGTGACGATGATGCAGGCGCAGCTGAAAAACCTGATCGCGGCGCCGCAGATGGTATGGGGCCAGGCGCAAGCCGATCTGCAGGCGCTCACGCAGCTGGTCGCCAAGGGGCAAGCGCTTGGCTACGCCCTCGGCAACATTGACCAGGTGTTCGCGCAAAAATACCCAGGCTATAACGGCGTCGCCAAAAAAGGAAATTACCAGGCAGCGGCGAAAGAATGGATCGCAACTGGCCTCGACAGCCTGAACTCGGCAATGTCGCAGGCGGGCCTGCAGTCCAATCAGTTCGCCACCGAGCAGTCGGCAATGGACAACATTCAGAACATCGCCGCAGGTTCGCCTGGCTCGCTGCAAGTGGCCCAGGCCGGCGTGATGGTGGCCGGCCAACAGGTTCAGCAACTGCAGAAGCTGCGGCAGCTGTTCATGGCGCAGATGCAGGCCCAAAACGCCTACCTGGCAGGGGAACAGCAGGGCAAGGCGAACGCGCACAACACGAACGAATACCACTTCGTGCCCTATACACCGCCATCAGGTACGGTATTTAGCAGCAGCGGCGGCAAGAATTGATCGTTTTTGAATGCGTAACTCCTTGATTTTTCAGGGAGTTATTATTCTTCAACTGTATAATTCGTGCTATACTTATGGCGTGTAAATCCACCTTCAGGAGGCGCAAAAATGATGATGATTTTCGGCTTCGGTTCACCGCTGGTCGAGCTGCTTGTGCGCCTGGTGATCTGGCTTTACATGCCCGCTCTGATCTGCATCCTGATCGGCTTCAGATTTATGAGGGACTGCCTCCTGGCCCTCACCAATCGACGGGATATGCCGGCACCAGATCGCTACCAGCTGGCGCGACACCTGGCCTTCCAAGGCGTGCAAGGCCTGGGCGTCGGCGTAGTGATTTTCTTTGTTATCTATTTCCGAAAGGAGCTGTACCAATGCGTTACCGGCCTATTCTGAAACCGGCGGTCTGGTTCGGCCTCACCATGGCGCTGTTTGCGATCATGATGATGCCGGCATCCGCTCAAAACATTCTCGACACCGTTGGCACCCAGTACAAGGCCGCCAGCGGCACCTGGGAAGCCATCCTGGTCCCAATCGCCAAGGCCCTATTCCTCAAGCTCGCCTTGATCGAACTGCTTTGGTCGTCCATCTGGTGGGTCATCGAGCGCGACGACCCCAATCAGATACTCGTGTCACTGCTCCGCAAGATCATGCCGCTGATGTTCTTTTGGGCGATCCTGCTGAACTTCGGCACCTGGATACCCGCGATCATCAACGGCTTCGTTGAGGCGGGCAAGTCGGCCGGCGCAACGGGCGACCTGACGCCATCGAGCGTGCTGGATCGCGGCCTGGAAATCGCCACGAAGATTTGCGACGCCGCGAACAAAATGGGCCTGTTCGACAACATCAGCCAGTACATTCTCGCCGGCCTGTCCGCGATCTGTATCCTGCTGGCGTTCGCCGTCATCGCCGGACAGATGCTCGTTACGCTGGTCGAGAGCTACATCGTAGTTTCGGGCGGCGTCATCTTCCTGGGATTCGCCGGTAGCCGCTGGACCGCGACGTTCTCGGAAAAGTACATCAGCTACGCCGTCAGCGTTGGCGTGAAATTGTTCGTGACGTACCTGATTATCGGCGCAGGACAGCACCTATCCGATACCTGGGCCGCGATGATTACCACGGACATGAAGGTATCCGACTACCTGACGATCCTGGCCGGCTCGCTGGTCTATATGTTCCTCGCCTGGCAAATTCCTGGCATAGCGGCCTCGATGTTGACCGGAGCGGTCAGCATGACACTCGGCAGCGCCATGGCCACGGTGGGCACCATGGCGGCGGGGATGGCCGGCGCAGCTGGCGCGGCGCAAGCGGCAGTCGGCGGCGCTGCCAACGGCGTCGCCGGCGCCGTCAAGGCAGGCAATTCCGCGATGAACCAGGCCAAGGAGAAGGGCGCAACAAATTTCGGCGGCATGGTAGCGGGAACGACGAGCGCACTTGCCGGCGGCATGATGGATTCGGCGAAGGACACCATCAAGGGCTTCGGCGCCGGTTCCTCGGGCGGCAACCTGGCCAACCGGATCGATAACAAAACCGCCTCGATCCGCGAAAGCAATGCGGCCGGCGCGCCCGCCGCATCGGTCCCAGGCGGCCAGCCATCGGCACCAGCTGCGCCAGCTGGTCCGGCGGCAGAGAAACCACCTGGCGGCGGCGATCAAACGCCACCGAAGCCGGACACCACGCCGAACGTCCCGACCCGGCCAACCCCGCCGGCGCCGACAGGCGGCGCGGCCGCGCCGACCGGACCGGCCGCGCCGGGATCGGGAAGCACGGCCGGCGCAGCAGCTGCAGGCGGGGCCGCGACACCGGCACCAGGAACAGCCGGCGCCGGCTCGGCAAGCACCGGCTCGGCCAGCGCAACCGGGCCAGCTGCGCCGGGATCGGCCAGCGCAGACAGCGCGACGGCCGGCGCCGAATCGCCCCAACCCGAGGCGCCGACAAGCAGCGTGATTGACACCAGCGGCGACGTGGGGCAGGCACTGGCGGCCCGCGACAGCGGCGCCAGCGCACCGCCGGCACCAGCAGCGGCGCCAGTGGCAACTGCGCCAGCACCGGCCAGCACATCGAGCGCGGGCGCAGCGACGCCGGCGGCCGGCGCTGCAGGTAGTTCGACAGCTGCAGGTAGCTCGACACCAGCGGCCAGTGCACCAGGTGCGGCCGCCGGTCCGACCTCGGGCGCCCCGGCCGGCACCGATTCATCGACCAGCAGCGCAGCGGGATCGCCGGCAGGCGCGCCAGCCGCACCACAACCACCGGCATCGCCGCCTCCCCAAAACGAATTGCCAAAGGATGAAAAAGACAAACAGAACGCGATGCAAAAATTTGCCGATGTAGCGGCCGCGCTGGGCAGCGTACCGAACGACGCCGCCGGCGGCGCCGGCGTCCAGATCAATCTGAAACACGACTAACAACGACTGAAAGGATTTCCCAAAATGAGCAATATGATTACGGATTTTTTGAACGGCAAACAAGCAGGCCGGCGCGCCGACGACCGACGCGGCCCCCAGGTCGAGCCGGTCACAGGGCAGCGCGTGGATCGTCCCATGGAGTCGCCGTATGTAAGCGCCCGCCGCGAATGGAACGAGCGTTACGGCAGCTACATCGCCCGCGCCCGTACCTGGCAAATGGTCGCGCTGGCCTCCATGGGACTGTCGGCCATCCTCGGGCTGTGCCTGGTCAAGATCGCCAGCCAGTCGAAGGTGCAGCCGTTCATCGTTGAAGTGACCAAGCTGGGCGAGTCCGTGGGCGTCAAGATGGCCGACGCAGCCGCCGGTATGCCGGACCAGAAAATCATGCGCTACCAGCTGGCGAACTTCATCACCAACGCCAGGAGCGTTACCCCCGACCCCATCGTGCAAAAGCGCTGGCTCGATAGCGTCTATGCCGTTTCCACATCGAGCGCGGCGAACTTCCTGAACGAGTATTACCGCAAGGCCGACCCGTTCCAACGTGGCCGGACGAACATGGTGGCCGTCGAAATTGCGACCGCGCTCCCATTGAGCAAGGGCAGCTGGCAAGTCGAATGGACCGAGACGACGCGGGGCATGAATGGCCTGACCGAGGGCACGACCCGCTGGCAAGCCATCTTGACCATCAATTTCTATCCAGGGACGACGCCGCAGCAGATCATCGCCAACCCGACCGGCATCGTGATCGAGACGATCAACTGGACCCAAAAGCTGTAAATCGCTGACCCACACTTTTCGATTAGGACACTAGCCCATCATGGACAAAACTTTCACCACCACCGCCGTTTCCGCCGCCCTCGCCATGGCGTTTACCTCGTTCGCATACGCCGCCGACACGCCGGCGCCGGTAGCGACAGCAAAAGCGCCTGGCACCGTTGCCGCGCCAGCGCCGGCAACGCTGTCGTACATGCCCGCAGCGGCCGCCGCGACCGCGCCAGCCGTGAAGACGGCCGACAGCAAGACCGTCGCCGCAGCTTGCCAGGCCACGACCCCGGCGTGCGCGACCGCGCCGGCCGTGGCCGAGGCCAAGCCTGTCGTAAAGCACCACTACAAGCCACGGCCGAAGCCGGCCGAACCGAACCATATCGCGCCCGCCACCTTCGACTTCAATTTCCGGGGCGATATCTGGAACGCGCTGCAGGCCCTGAATGACAAACAGCCGCAGCTGCAGATCGGCAAGGCCGGCACGCCGACCACGATCCCGGTGCGCCTGGAACTGCGCGGCGTGAGCCTGGTTGACGCCCTGCGCGCCCTGGGCGAGCAGGGCGGCAACGCCGCCGATGTGGTCTACAACAGCACGACGAACACGGCCCGTCTCGTATACCGCGAAAAGCAGGACGTGGGCGCGAACACCGTGGCCGAGTCCAAGAACTGGCAACACGGCGGGACGGCGCGCCCGATCATGGGCGCTGACGGCCTGCTGCAGTTCCCATTCGGCCAGTACCAGCCGACCCTGACGTGCCAGCCGCTGCGCGCCTGCGACATTCAGCTGCAGGAAGGCGAGCTGATTAACAATGTGATCCTGGGCGACACCGTGCGCTGGATCGTGGCGCCAGCGACAACCGGCAACGGCGCATCGGCAACGCCGCACGTCATCATCAAGCCGCGTGAAGTGGCGCTGAACACGAACCTGGTCATCACCACCAACCGCCGGACCTACATGCTCACGCTCCTGTCGAGCGAAGTGCAATACGTCTCGCGTGTCGGGTTCTACTACCCGAACGACATGGTGCAGGATTGGAACGGCCAGGCCGAAGATGCGCGCCGCAAAGCGGAGCAAGAGGCAAGCCGCAAAATCTCGGACATGCCCATCGCCAGCATCGAGCAGCTGAACCTGGACAGCTACCGCGTGAAGGGCGACAAGTCGCTGCCCTGGTATCCGGTTCGCGTCTTCGATGAAGGCACGCACGTCTGGATTCAAATGCCCGCCAGCATCAAGGCGAGCGAAGCGCCCGCCCTGGTCCTGATCGGCAAGGACGGCGCCTCGGAGCTGGTCAACTACCGCGTCAAGGAAGCCGACCAGGGCGGCGCCAAAGTGACGTACTACATCGTGGACAAGCTGTTCGCAAAGGCCGCGCTCATCATCGGCGTAGGTGGCGACCAGCAAAAGATTGAAATCGTCAAACACGACAAGAACACCAGCTGGTTTTCCGGCAACAACTAATCAAGGGGCGCGCAATGAGCGACGAGAATCAAAGAATCGACCCTGCCTTGCTGGGCGACGCGAACCCGGCCGGCTTGAATCCCAATGACGCCGTTAACGGCGGCATGGAGATTTCGGGACGGCCACGCGGCATCAAGAAAATCAACAAGAAGGGCATCATCATCGGCGCGGCCATCATCGGCGCCGCCGCCATCGTGGCCACGACGACCTTCAACGGCACCAGCGGCGCCGCTGCCGACGCGGCGCGGGCAGCTGCCACCGGCCAGAGCAAATCCAAGCCGACCGACGTAAGCAAGGGGGCGCTGTGGTACGCCAACATGCCCGACAAGGTGGTGGCAGCGGACCAGGCGCCGGATGCGCCGGCGCCGAACGGACCAAACACCGCCGGCACCGTCGCGGCGCCAGGCCTGCCAGGCGACCCTGCAGTGCCGGACCTGACCGGCAAGGCGGTCAATCCGATGATGGCGGCCACGGCCGGCAAAACCAGCGCCGTCGCGTATCGACCAGGAGCGGCCGGCGCAGCTGGCGCCGCACCTGGCGCCGCGCCAGCGCCGCCGCCGACACCGGCGGAACAGCAAGCCGCGATGCTGGAAAAGCAGAGGCAGCAGGACATGGACTCGGCCATGAAGTCCACGCTGGCCGCACCAGGTTTCGGGGAGAAGAACCAGAACCAGCCGCAGCCGAACCCAACAGCGGCCGCCCTGGCAGCACTCGGGGCACGCGCCGGCGGTTCGCCCGTCCCATTCGGCATGCCGGCGCCGAGGGAGGACGACCCGAACAAGCAGGAGCGTAAAGACAGCTTCCTGAAGGGACAGCGCGACGCCACCGACACCGACTACAGCCCGAGCGCGAAGAACGCGGCACGCTCGCAGTACGAGGTCAAGGCCGGCAGCATCATCCCGGCCGTAATGATCGGTGGCATCAACAGCGATCTACCTGGCCAGGTCATCGCCCAGGTCAAGGATAACGTCTACGACAGCAAAACCGGCCAGTATTTGCTGATACCGCAAGGTTCGCGCCTGGTCGGTCTGTACGATTCGCATGTGGCATACGGACAACGCCGCATCTTGCTTGCCTGGAACAGGATCATCTATCCCGATGGGTCCAGTTTCAATTTAAAGGGCATGCCTGGTGCGGATAAGTCCGGTTATGCTGGATTTTCTGACCAAGTGGACAACCACTACCTTAGAATATTCGGATCGGCGGCCCTGATGAGTTTAATTAGCGCCGGCGTACAGCTGTCGCAGCCGGCCAATAGTGGCAGCGGCAATAATTCAAACACTCCGAGCGTGAGCCAGACAGTCGGCGCGGCGCTCGGCCAGCAGATTGGACAAACCGCCATGAGCATCACGCAAAAGAACCTTGCAATTCAACCAACCCTGGAAGTTCGCCCCGGCTATCTATTCAATGTCATGGTCACTGCCGACATGATCTTGCCGCCGGCAAGCAAATGAAATACGTTTTCAGGATAACAACAGACGTAAAGGCAAAGCTCGATGCGGTAGCGCCCCCAAAGGCGCATCGCCGTTCGGGCTTTGTCCGGGAAGCACTTGTAAGTTTTCTCAGCAAGCCAAAACAGCCGCTTGTTGACCGGCCGCACCTACGCGGCCGGAAGAAAACTTACATCGAGGTCTGTGCCATCCTGAACCAGGACGAATTGCAAGCTATAAAGGCGGTGTACTCGGATGTTTCGGTTTCTGTAGTCATTCAAGCGGCTGTTGCTTCCGAGCTAAGGAAGGCTCGGTATAAAATGGTCGGTTTGCAAGATACGAAACCGGACGATACCGATGCCACCGAAAAGAACACCGATGCTAACCAGAGTTCCAGACGCGATGCGCGAGAGTTTAAAGCTTCTAGCTGTCAACCCTGAGCATGGAAATCTTCGCATCATGTGCGAGCACCTTTTAGAGCGATTTATCACGGAAAAGCCCTATCGACATAGGGCTTTTTCTTGGCACCAGCCGGCGCCACGCGGGACACCACACTGGAAAGCCTACAACGTGGTAGTCAGCGATGAGCTGTCGGAGCGCGTCAAGGCAGAAGCAGCGCGCCATGACGTGAGCCTGACGAATCTGCTGTATACGGCCCTCATGTGGTGGGCGGACCTGCACAGGACGACCCAAGACCCTACAGATTGAGAGACAAGAACATGCTTCCTGACCTGACTGCGATGCTGCAGCAATGCGCCCCGAATGTGGGGCCGGTAACAATGATGGCCATCATCAAAACGGAATCCGCCGGCCATCCGTTCATCCTGGCCGACGCCGGCCCAGGGAAATTGCCGTGGAGCGAACGCAAACACCTGGTGCGAACCCTGCGCCCGCAAAGCGCCGCCGCAGCCGCCGCCATGGTCAAAGACCTGGTAAGCGACGGCCACATTGTGGCCATTGGCCTTACTCAGGTGAACGTGCGCAACCTCCCGGCCCTGGGCCTGACGGTCGAGCAGGTTCTGGACCCCTGCACGAACATTGCCACCGGCGCCCGAATACTGACGGACTTCTACAGCAGCGCCTTGAAGACCCTGGGCACCAGCGACAAGCAGGCCGCGCTGCAGGCCGCCTTGTCTGCCTACTGGTCCGGCGACTTCCGGCGCGGCTTCGAGGGCGGCTACGTCGAACAGGTCATCAAGAACGCCGGTCTGGCCGTCGAGCTGAAAGTACCCAGCCTGGCGGTCGGGACCGTCCTGCGCACGCCCACCGGGCGTATCAAGGTCGGCCGGGAGTACCAGCTGACCGCCTACGCATCGGCGCTCGATGTCAGGCACAGCGGCGCACAAGCTGGTTCGCTCCAAAAAGTATCATTCGACCCCCGATCCGCGCCACTGGCAGCGGCCGGATTCGGCCCAGGCGAATAACTGTCCCGCCCAGCGTTGTTTGTTTGTGAAAACACATACACGCGAGGGGCAGACAAACAAACACGGCCCCGGCCGGCGAGGGCAACCAGGTCGAGCCGGTACTGTTGCAGATCGAGCAGCTTCAGGAGGATCGGCCTATAATTGAAATAAAGGAGAAATTCCATGAAGAATTTAGAAAATCTGATACTCGGCGCCGACTTCCGCCAGGGCGCGAAAGACGCAGTACAAGAGGCCGTCAATGCGGCCAATGCGAAGGGCTTGCCCAAAGCTTACGAGCCGGATTTCTCCCAGGCTAAAGCCCAAGCCGTTGACGCTCCCCAGGCAGGAACCGCCCAGGAAAAAAAGCCGATGCGCGCAGCATGACGCAAGAGGTCGATGCGCGCGACGCTCCCAGCGTTATTGTTTTTGCAGGCCCCAACGGTTCCGGTAAATCTACCATTACCAAAGCACTGACCAGGACAGACTTCAAAGGCGAGTACATCAACGCCGACGACATAGCGAAGTCCCTCGAATCCCAAATTCCCGATTACCTGCAGCGCAACCTGGCCGCCGCCACCATGGCGGAACAGCGCCGCATTGCCGCCATGAAGGAGGGCAAGGCCTTCGCCTTTGAAACGGTCATGTCCACGCCCGAGAAGGTGGCGATCATGACCCAGGCCAAGGCCGCCGGCTACGGCGTCGCCCTGGTATTCGTCACCACCGGCGATCCCGACATAAACATTCAGCGCGTATCAAACCGCGTCGCCCTGGGCGGGCACGACGTGGACCCTGTAAAGATTCGGGAACGCTATCACGGCACCATGGGATTGCTGCCGGCCGCAGTCGAGCATGCCGACGTGGCCACGATCTACGACAACACGCGAGAAATGCCCCTGCAGGTGGCGATCAAGCGCGACAACCAGCTGCAGCTGCACAACGACGCGGCCCGCACGCCCTGGGTCGCCGAAAAGCTGGTAAAGCCCTACGTCGAGCGCATGGCGTCGCGCCGTGAGCTTGAAAAGACCTTCGACACCCTGGCGCTCACCAACCCGTCATCGCTGCCCTCGGTCCTGCGCGACGCGGACGCCAGCCACGGCAAGCAGTACGGCGGCCAGATCGTCGGGCTGACCGACAAGCACGCGCTGCAGAAAGTGGGCGCAAACGTCTTCGTGCTGCACGACCGTTCCCTGATGGCGCCGAAGGAGCTGCAGGTAGGGAAGCAGGCCACGATCCAGTATGCCTACTCGAAGGGCAAGATCATCGACCCCGCCCTGGTCAAGCAGCCGACCCGTGGCATCGAGCGCTAACCGCGCTCCCGCCTCACCCTTGGCGTAAATCGGCGCTGTGACGCGCCAGGAGGCACCGCCAGGGCGCCCGCGCAAACCGGACGTGCAAACACCCCCGCCCAAAGAAAAAGGCCCCTCGGGGCCTTTTTCACTGACTGGCGGATGCCAGGTTCATACGTCGCCGGGGAATTTGTCTCGGAAGTCGATCAGCCCCACGATCAAACCGTGTTCCTTCTCGAAAGAATTGATGCTGGCCAGCGTCTCCCGGCGTCCCTCGCGGGCCTGGGTGACGCCGGCAACCTGTTCGGCCGCCGCCTCGGCCCCGTACAGCTTCACCCTGGCGTCGTACCCCTCGACTTGCACCGGCGTTGATTCCGTCAGCGCCTTTTGCGCCGCATCGAGCGCCGCGTAGGCGGCATGATCCGCCGCCCTCAGCTCCTGGTACTTGGCCACCAGCTGGCCGCGCTCTTCCTTGGTGTAAAACTCATCAGCCAGAGCCAGCAGCGCCAAGATCGAGAGCGGGGAGCTGATCTTCTTGGCGGCCTCGGTCACGGCTTTTTGCAACGCATCGAGCGCTCTTTCATCCATGCCCATCCCCTTAGTGGCTTTCCAGGGCGACGAGCGCCTGGTAGTCTTTGATCGAGACGCGCTGACCGCCCGTTTTGCCCTGGGTGAAGCTGTCGTACTTGCAGTTATTGGTCCCCATCTTTACCTGCATTTGGTAATTGCTTTCGAGGGGCAGGGCGGCGGTACTGATGAGCTTGTTTTTGAACAGCTGGGCATTGGCCTGCAGGCGGGCATCTTTCGGATTGCTCTGCGCGGCCAGGCGATGCATCAAGGCCCGATCCCGGACCTGTTGATTCCAGCCGGTGATGTAGCCGACCTTCACCCCGTCATTGAAGGCGATCATGTCGCACAGGCCCGCCGGCGTCTCCACCATGATCGTCGGCTGGTAGCCGGTGTCATCGCCCAGCTTCATCGAGGCCGAGCTGGTCGACGAGCTGGCGACCGATCCCCGGCCGGCCAGCGCGCCGTTTGCCTGGCGCAGCGAGTCGTTAATGTTTCGTAAATCCGACGCGCAGCCGGACAGCGCAGCAACCATACCAATCAAAATCAACTTCCGCATGCCTCACTCCTTCAAAAAGCGACGCTGCCGGCACAAGCGCCGGCAGACCGTCAAAGATTCGCTGCCCGCACGACGGGCACCGCAAACAATCGCCCCCACGCATCCAGGGATTGCCCCTGGATCGCGGGGATACTCGTATTGCGCGCCCACCAGCCGTTAGCCGCCCCCACGATGACTTCGGGCGACTGCAGCATGCTCGCCATCATCGGCCAGACCAGCAGCTGCTCGTAGCAGACGCTGTATGCTACCCGGCGGCCGGCCACTTGGGCGACACCGCTGCCCAGCAGATCGACCGCGAAAGTGTCGTCCCGCCACGGCTTCCACATACCGATCGGCACCGGAATGCGCTGGACCAGCTCCACCCTTTGGCCGGCGCCAAGCACCACCAGGGCGTTTTTCAGACGCTGGCCAGGCGTGTGCAGCTCGGCGCCCACCACAATCGTGCTGCGCTTGCGCGCCAGGACGTTCGCGGCATCGTCCAGCATCGAGGCGGTGAACGTGTTGGCCGCGCTCAGCTGGGGAAGCACAGTTTCGGGCAGCACCAGGACGTGCCCAGGTTTGACCTGGCCGGCCAGGTGCAGCACTTGCATGACGCGCTGGCCCTCCCCGAAGATATCGAGATTGGCCGTTTGGAGCCTCGGAAAGTGGGTATCCTGCCCGGTCCAGGCGGTCGCCCATGCCGGCGCATTCTTTGGCCAGAAAGCCGCACTGGCGTTCGCCACGAGCGCGGCGCCGGCGAACATAGCCACAGCCGGCCAGCGGCCGCGCATCGAGGCGGCCATCAGGCCGACCAGGAAGGCCAGGCCGATGAAGCCCATGCCAGGGTAGAAAATGCCCGCCGCATTGAGCGGGCTAGTCCACCCGATTATGCCGATTGGAGGCACCGCGGTTAAGACCAGGATCGCCGGCATGAGCCAAATACGGCGGCCGGCGTCCCTGTTCCACAGCGCGCACCAGAGCGCGGCATTGGCCAGGCCGCACGCGACCCACAGCGCCCAGCCGTACCAGGTGGGCGCGCTGGCCTCGAAGAAGATACCGAACCCGAACGGCATGCCCCGGCTGGTGGCCAGGTAATAGGCCAGGACGACGGCGCCCGCCGTCCACCTGTTGCCGGCCCGATGCCAGAGCAGGGGCACCACGACGGCCAGGCCCATGAGCCAGGGGGCGCCCTCATGGCCCCATGCGAGGCCGCACAAAGCGGCCGCGCCGATCAGCACCAGGTCAAGCCTCATCGCTTCCCCTTCTTCGCCGCTGGGTTGAAGTTGGGCCGGCCGGCCTGGTCCGGGAACGTCGCCGCGCACTTGGCTTCCTCGTTCTTGAAGTTGGAGCAGGACCAAAAGTGCTTGTCGCCATGCGCGATCCGGCGCAGCGATCCGGTTTTGCAAACCGGGCACCCGACCGCCTCGGGCAAGACCAGCTGCGGCTTGCCGTCTTGATCCTTGAAACGCGCTTCGCACTTCGGATCGGCATTCCATCGGGCGCAGAACCAGTACGGCCCCTTCGCGCCGATCTTGCGGCGCAGCTTGCCCAGCTTGCAGGTAGGGCAATCCACATCGAGGGGAGGGGTCAGGTCGGGCGCGCCTTTATCGTCCTGGAATTTCGCCTGGCACAGGATCGACTCGACGCCCCAATTCGAGCAGTACCAGTACGCGCCGTGGTCGTTGGTCTTGCGGCGTAGTTTGCCGGTGCTGCAGGTCGGGCAGCTGATCGTCGGCGCCACGGACTTGTCCGGCGCGCCGTCCTTGTCCGGGAACGTCACATCGCACTTCGGCTCGGCGTTCCAGCGCGAACAGAACCAGAACCAGCCCTTTGTACCCTCCTTGCGCTTGAGGCGGCCGGCCTCGCACTTCGGGCACGGCTCGCCAGGCGCCGCCGGCAGCGTCATCGGCATTGTCGCCGCCAGCCCCACGATTTCCGTCACCCAGGCCTCCGTTTCGGCCATGAATGCCTGAAACGCCGCATCGCCTTCCTTGGCGACGCGATCCAGCTTGGCCTTGAACACGCCGGCCGTGGTAGGGTCTTTCACATCGAGGGGCAGGGCGTCGATCAGCGCCCGCGCAGCTGGTGACGTCATCAGCTTGGGCGAACCTTCCTTGAGGGGCACGATCAGGGCGCGCTCTTTCAGGTCCGCCACAATGGCGGATCGCGTCGCGCTGGTCCCGATGCCGCTGGTCCCGTCCTCCTGCTTTTTGAGGCGATTGCGCGCCTTTTCGTCCGTGACGAATTTGTATACGTCGCGCAGGGCCTCGGAAATCATGCCGTCATCGAAACGCTTCGGCGGCGATGTTTTCTTGCTCTTCTGCTCGCACTTCTCGCACAGCGCATCGTCGCCCTTGGCCATCATCGGCAGGGTCTGGCCCTTGCCTTCTTCGTCGTCGTCGGGCTTCTCTTCGGCCTCGACCTCGGCGTAGATCGCTTTCCAGCCCTGGGCGACGGGCGTGGCGCCCTTGGCGGTGAACTTCTCGCCGTCCACCATGACCTCGATGCCGGTGGCCAGGTATTCATACGGCTTGGCGAACTGCGCCAGGTAGGAGCGCACCACCAGCTCGTACACATTGCGCTCGACCTCGGACCAGGCGGCCGGATTGACGGCCGACTCGGGAATGGAGGGCACGATGCCATGGTGCGGCGTCCCTTCGACCTTCTTATCATTGAAGGCCTCGGACTTGCGCGACACGTCCAGCTCGGCCGCCAGGCCGGCCAGATCGGGGCGCACCTTGAACACGGCCGCCATCACGTCCGCCGCGCCGGCGTGCTGGGCCTCGCTCAAATAGCGGATTGTCGAACGCGGGTAGGACATGACTTTATAGACCTCGTACAGCGTCTGGCCGGCCGCCAGGACCGCCGCGCCGTCGTAGCCGTACTTCTTGAATGCGTCGATTTGAAGCTCATCCATACCCAACGGCAGCGGCACCTTCTGTTCCTTCGCCGTCTTGGAGTAGCCCGTAATCTTGGCCGGCTTGCCGGTCAAACGCTTCACCAGGTCGCCGGCCACGGCCGCGTCCACCAGCTTGTTCGCGTCGTTGAGGCCCAGCTGGTCCTCCTTCGCCTGCCAGTTCGCATTGAAAGTGCCATTGGCATGCTGCACCTTGGCCGATATGGTGAAGTACGGGACGGCCTTGAATTCCTCAATGGCGCGATCCCGCTCGCGCATGATGTACAGCAGAGGCGTCTGCACGCTACCGACCGACAGCACGCCGCCGTCATAGCCAAGCTCGCGGCCGCGCAGCGTCATCGCCCGCGTGCCGTTCAGGCCCAGCAGCCAGTCGTACCGACTGCGCGCCGTGCCCCACTTGTGCCAGCCACGGAACAGGGGTTCGCTGTTGTCGCGGATTCCCGCCAGCGACTGCTTCACCTTCGACTCGTTGTAGTCGTTCACGCACACGCGCTTGACCGGGCCGGTGTAGCCGTAATACTGCAGCGCTTCATCGACCAGCACCTGGCCCTCTTCGTCGGGGTCGCCCAGGTGATGGACCACGGCGCACGTCTTCAGCAGCTCTTCGAGCTTGTCCAGGCGGCGCTGCTTGGCCGCCTTCGGGAAAATCACCCATTCCTTCGGAATGATCGGCAAATCGGATTGACGCCAGACCTTATTGCCTTTGCCGGTCTTCGGCACGTCATCGGGCAAATAGTGGTCCGGCATGGCTTGCTCGAATGCGTGACCATCGAGCCAGATAAACACGTCATTGCCGACGCTGTTATGCGACAGGCCCTTTTGATCCCAGGCCGATTCCGGTTTGCCAGGTAAGACCTTGGCCACCGCTTCGGCCAAGGATTTTTTTTCAGCGACCCACAATGTCATTGCCATGGCCAGCTCCTTCAGAACGTAATGAGGGGATAGGCGCGGCTTTGCAGATCGGCGCGGCGCACGGTCCCGTAATAGCGGCTATCCAGCGAGCGCTCGATGTGATTGGCCAGCATGAAATACTCGCCGCTCTCCATCGTCTTCTTCCAGCCCATCGGCAAGTGCTGGATCGGGCGGCCCTGCGAGTCGGTGTCGAACAGGCGCGAATTGGCCAGCAACTGGCCATTGACCCATGTTCCCTTGTCGTCAATGCGTACTTCGTCGCCTGGTATCGCGGCGACCGGCTTGATGACCGGCGCCAGGCCGGCGCCGCAGCGCGAGCTGGCGGGCAGGTAGCCGCGATCCCGGTAGACGTTCGCCTGGTCCTGGTTCGGGATGCACACGCCCACGACCTCGGCGCGCTTGACCTGATCGAGCGGGCCGACCAGGTAGACGCCGCGAGGCATCGAGGCGGTCGTATTGACCGCCACGGCGTACCCGGAGGCCCACAGGCCGGCGAAGGCGGCCGACACGACCAGGACGGCCGCTACCGCGAATTTGCGCTTCTTATCCATTTTCATATTCATGTTCATGTCCTCTATCAGTCTTCAGGTGGGGAATCTTCAGGGCCGGCCATGTCTGGCGGCCCGTCGTCGGGTCCATCGTCATCGTCCAGGCCGGCACTCTCGGCCCTCATTGCGGCTTCTACGCCGGCATCGCCTTCGACCGCTTCGTGGCCATCGGCTTCGGCCTCGGCGTCGAGCGTGGCCAGCTCTTCGTCCGTGTACGTCACCGGCGCTGGCGCCGATGCAGCGACGGCCGGCGCAGCGACGACGGCAGCGACGGCCGCAACCACGGCCGCCGGCACGACGGGCGCAGCCGGCGCTGCAGGAGCGGGGGAGGGAGGCGCAGCGACAACAGCGGCCGCCGGCACCACGGCTGCAGCTGCAGGCGTCGCCTCAGCCGCCGGCGACACCACTTCGCCGTCCGGCCGCAAGAACTGATCGGACTGGCCATCGACCGTTACAAAGCCATCGACTTCGGCTTTCGGCCTAGCCGCGACCGCGACCTTCGCCAGGGCGGGGTCGCATGGGATCGGCTTTGGCTTCCCGTCGCCGCGCTGGTACAGACGATCCGAATTGCGGGGCGGCTTAATTTTCGAGCGGCCGTCAAAAACAGGGTCTTTGAAATACAGGATTTGCTTGCCGTAGATCGGATTAGCGCCGGCGGGCAAAATGAGCATGTCGCCAGGCCCGAGAATATTCTTGCCGTCCTCGCTTTTCATCGGCGCCGGAATCCGCAGGCACTCGCTGGGATCGAGCAGCGGGCGGCCCATCAGCTGCTCATTGGCCATCACATGCATCAAGAGCGGATTCAAGCGGCCGCCCGAGTAGCTGCGCGTGTCGTTGCTGACCGTGGCCGTCCCGGTGTACTTCGACAGCAGCTCGGCCGTCTCGAATTTATTGGGCGCGTAGGCAATGCGAATATGCGCGTTCGAGATAATGCTTTCGTCCTTGGTGTAGGCCTTGTAAAGCTGGGTCAGGTCCTGGGTGATGAGGAAGCATTTCAGGCCGTAGCCGGCAATGAAGGCCAGCGCGGTCTCCATCACTTCGAGCTTCCCGAGCGCCGGGAATTCATCGAGCATCAGCAGCATGCGATGCTTGTAGCCGGCGACGCTGCGCCCGTCCTGGAAGTCCATGCTTTCCGTGCGCTGGCGAATGATCTGATTGATGAGCAGCCGAATCAGCGGGCGCAATCGGGCAATCTCGCCTGGCGGAATGACCAGGTACAACGCGACCGGCGTTTCGTAGTTCATCAGATCATTGATGCGGAATTCGGACACGGCCGTGTTCATCGCCACGATGGGATCGCGGTACAGCGACAGGAACGACATGGCCGTGGACTGCACGCCCGAGCGCTCGTTTTCGCTCTTGTTGAGGAACGACCTGGCGGACTCCGCAATGACAGGGTGAACCTTCGTCAGGGCGCCGGTAATGGGATCTTCCCATTTGAACTTGCCGGCCGGGTCATGCTCGGTATTGAGCATGGATTCGGCCACCTGTTCGATGGTCATGGTCGGATCGCAGAAGAAGCTGACCAGGCCGCGCAAGGTCTTCGCGCCATCCCGGCCGGCGTACAGGATATGCAGCAGCGCGGCCGACAGCAGTTCGTGGC
>JBBROR010000002.1:0-44413 GCA_038229175.1 Acetobacterales bacterium
CCGAGCGGGCTGATCCAGGCGATCGGCGTGCCTTTCCACCACAGCGGGCCGATATCCAGCGCCCGATCGGCCAGAGCCCAGAAATCCAGCCCGCCGCCGGTGGAAAACGCCAGTGCATGCACACCACGCTCGGCGCCGTCGTCGAGCACGATGCGACGCACCGAGGCGAGCTGGCGCAGATCGCCGACGCGCGCGCGGTCGGCCGCCGTGAAGCCGGGCATCACGCGGCCCCGTCCGGACACGGCAGTTCAAGCCGCGCGAACGCCTCCGGTGGGGCGTGGTTGTCCTGCATCAGCACCGCCATCATGCCGGCCATCCGGCGCTCCAGTGCAGCGTCCGCAAGCGGCTTTTCCTGGCCGGGGTCGCCGTGCAGGTCGTAGAGTCGGGTCTCGCCTTCGATCATCGTGCCGGGGCCGTAATGCTGATGAAACGGCGCGCGGGAAATGACGGGCAGCCTCATCACCTTGGCCCCTTTGGTGAAGGCGAACGGGCCGGCGATGGCGGCATCGGCCAGTTCCTCCGGCAGAAAGCGGGACTTCATGTGTGTCGCCATGACGGTATACTGATAGATGTCCTGGTTCATGAGATCGGCGGGGTAACGGTGATAGGTGTACCGCCCGTCCGTGATGTTCACCGCACCGCCGAAATAGCCAAACAACGCCGCCTTTCGGGTGGTCTGGGCGGCATCCAGATGGCAAAGCAAAGAAATTCCCTCGTTTTCCACAGGCACGGCAACGCCAAAGAAATCGAGAAAGGTCGTTGCCAGATCGATGGTCTGCGTGATCGGTGCCCGACGCTGGCCGGCAAGGTCCGGCCGCCGGGGATCTGCCAGGAACAACGGAATATGCACGATCTCCTGATACATGTTCATCCGGTTCTTCGCCCAGAAATCATGCTCACCCAACAGAAAGCCATGATCGGTGGTCACGACCAGGGCGGTATCCTTCCACATGTCGTCACGGTCGAACCGATCCAGCAGATCGCCGAGCAGTGAATCGCACAGCGCCACGGTCGCGTAATAGTTGGCGCGCAGTTCCTCGCATTCCTCGGGCAACTCGTCGACGCGGCCGTAGCGCGGCCAGTCGCGGATCGGGCCGGTCCAGCCGGTGCGGTAGGCGTCTTTGAACCGCTCGGGCGCGGTGAACGGCTCGTGCGGATCGAAGGTCTCGATCTGCAGCAGCCAGTTGTCGGCGTCCTTGTTGCGGTCGAGGAACTCATGGCCGGCGGCGAAACATTGGACCGAGGGAAAGTCTTTCTCCTCGCGGATGAAGTCGCGGTTGATGACGTTCTGGCTTTTGTAGTCACGTCGCACGGTTGTGAACTGCCGGTCGTGATACATCGCGCGCATCCGGTCCCAATGCGGCTCGACCATGGCCTTCCACGGATCGCCTTCCTGGCCGCGGATAAAGTCAAAACTGTCGTAGCGGCTGTGATAGGTGGCGCCGCCATCTTCCCAGTAATGCGAATGATCGGTGATCAGATGCGAATAGACGCCCCGCGCGGCCAGTAGTTCAGGGAACGAGTTGTCGAACGGCTCCAGCGGTCCCCAGCTGCGGTGCAGGAAACTGTGCCGCCCGGTCTGCATGTCGCGGCGCGCCGGCATGCAGGGCATGCTGCCGACGTAATGCTGATCGAACGTGACGCTGCGCTGCGCCAGCCGGTCGAAATTCGGCGTGGCGATCCGCGTGCCGCCGTAAGCGCCGAGCATGTGGCGGTTGAGGCTGTCGAACAGCACGAATACGACCTTCACCGGCGATCTCCAATTTTTGAACTCATTTGAGGGCACCCGAGGTCAGGCCGCTGACGATGGCGCGTTGGCCGAGGATCAGAAGGATGACCGCGGGGATGATGGAGAGCGCAGCACTTGCAGCCATCTGCGTGTATTGGATTTCGTAGCCTTGCGCATATTTGGCAATGCCCACCGGCACCGTTGCCGTCTGCTTCACCGCCAGCACCAGGGCCACCGCGAATTCGTTCCAACTGAAGATGAAGATCATGATCGCCGTTGCCGCAAGCCCCGGCGCGAAGATGGGACGTGCGATCTTCCACAGCGCCATCCAGGGAGAAGCGCCATCGATGTTTGCGGCATCGAGCAGTTCCTGCGGCACCTCACGCACGAACACGCCCATCAGCCACAGCGCCATCGGCAGGTTGAGTGTGGTGTGCGCCAGGATGATGGCGGCATGGGTGTTTTCCAGATGCACCGCGCGCACCATCGAATACCAGGCGCCGGCCAGCATCACCGGCGGGAGCATGTGAAACAGCAGCGACCATCCCAAAAACAGGACCACCACGCTGCGCGGCCAATGCAACCGGCCAAGCGACCATGCGGCAAGTGTTGCGATGGTCAGACAAAGAACAGTGCTCGAAAGACCGATGATCAGCGAGTTCTGGAAATTCCGAACAAAGTCGGATGCCCGAGAAAACAGCACATCGTTGAACGAGGCCAGCGTTGGACTGAACCAGACCTCCCCCATCAAAAGCGAGATCTGGGTGCGAAACCCGGCGCCGATGACCCAAACGAAGGGAACCATCACGATCAGCGCCGAAAGGACCAGAGCCACATGCGCCGCAAGCGCGGGCGTGCGCCTCATGCGGGCCGCCCCTGCAGTCGCCCGCGCGCCGCGAGTGCGAGCACCAGCATCAGGCACACCAGAAAGATCACCGACACTGAAATGGCCGAGCCGAAACCTGCACGGTCCTCCGTGAAAAAGCGTTGATAGATGGTGTAGCTGATCACCTGGGTGGCGGTGCCCGGGCCGCCGCCGGTGAGCAGATAAACCTCGTCGAACACCTTGAAGGCCACCACGAAGCGGAACACTGCCGTGACGAGGATGGTGGGCAGCATCATCGGCAGCGTGATCCACAGCAACTCCTGCCACGGCCGCGCACCGTCGATGCTGGCGGCCTCATACACATCGCGCGGCAGACCCTCGATCCCCGCCAGCAGCAGCAGGAAGCAGAACGGCGTCCAGTGCCAGACGTCGACCATAACGACGGCGAACAGCGCCGTTTGCGCCTCGCCCAGCCAGTCGATCGGATCGAGCCCGACCACGCCCAGCATCTGGCCGAGGAAACCGAATTCCGGGTTGAGGAAAAGCTTCCAGATGGCGCCCACAACGATGCCGGGCACCAGCAGCGGCAGGATCAGCACGGTGCGATACAGCGTTCGCCCCATCCGCACGCGGCTGCACCAGTAGGCGAGGAAAAAGGCCAGGATCATCTGGATCACAACACTTGCCAAAGCAAAAACGACGGTGTTCCACAGGCCTGCCGAAAAGAGCGGGTCGCCGGGGATGGCCGCGTAATTGGCCAGCCCAGCCTTCTGCCAATCAGCAGCCGCGTTCTTCCACACGATGGTGTAGAAGCTCATCGCTACCAGGTTCAGCACCGGCAGCACGCCGAGCGCCACCAGAAACAACGCCGCAGGGGTCAACGTTGCGTAGCGAAAGGCCCGGTCCGCCTGTGCCTGCGCCACGAACCTAGCCCCGGCCGGTCCGATAGCCTTTCTCGGTCATCAGCTTCAAGATCTGATCCGTCATCGTGTCGATCCCGGCAGCGGCCATGGTCTCGCCGGCGATGACGCGATTGAGCCCCAGTTCCAGGATGGCCACCACCTCTGGCGATTCCGGAAAGCGGAAGGGGTTGATCGCATGCGGCAGCGCCTCGGCCATCGGCTTCATCCAGCGATACTTCCGCTCCTGGCCCATCGGATGTTCAAGTGCTGCCTTGTGCACCGGCACGCCGCCGGCGCGGGTGTAGAAAATTTGCGCGTCGGCCGTCTGAAACCAGCGGAAGAATGCCACCGCAGCGCGCTTGTGGTCATCCGGCACATTCTTCGAGATGCCGGCCAGCCAGTGGCCAAGCGCGGGGCCGGTGGGCAGGCCTGGCAGCGATGGCGGCGGGGCGAGCTCCATCTTGTCGACGACGGCGGATTTGGACGGATCGTCCACCTGCGGCCAGGCGGCGATGACGGCGATGGCGTGCGCCGCTTTGCCGGTGGCGACCGCCTGCAGCACCTCGGCCTGGTCGAAGGAGGCGGCCTTTGGGTGGCCGGCCTCGCGGAACAGCTTCATGTAATAGTCCATCGCCGCGTGGCCTTTGTCGTTGCCGAGCAGCACGGTGTAGTCGCCGGCCTTTTGATCACGGAACAATCCGCCGCCAAAGCCATACAGATAAGGGTAGAAATCATAGGACACCGCAGCCACGCCGCGCGCGCCGCGCTGGGCGATGCCATAGATCTGCGGCGGCTTGTGCAGGGCTTTGGCGTTGGCGAGCAATTCGTCGAAGGTCTTCGGAACCGTCAGGCCGCGCTGCTTGTAAAGATCGCCGCGATAGTAAAGCAACGGGATGTTCGGATTGACCGGCATCGAATACAGCTTGCCCTGCGCCGTCATCGTCTTGCTGGCGGGGTCGAAGAAGCAGGTGTCGTCGCAGGTGTAGATGCCGGGATCCAGCTTGAAGCTTGGATCCACGTCGGTGATCGCCTCGCAAAAGCCACCGAAATACATTTCGGCGAACCAGGAGGAATTCATGATCAAAATATCATATTGGCCCTTGGCCGAGCGCACCGAACTGCGCTGCTTTTCCAACGATCCACCGAACGGATTGACATCCAACTCAACCTTGTTGCCCGTCTCTTTCTCATATTGATCAACGACAGACTTGAACCCGTCAAACCAGGGCGAATTGTTAATGACAATGGACAACGTTGGAAGTTTGGCCTGAGCAAAACCCGGCCGCGCGACAACATTGAGGGCGGTGGCGGCAAGACCGGCGGTGGCGAGGCGGCGTCCGATGAAATGGGTTGGCATAGCGCTTCCCTTCCTGATGTTTTTTGAGAGTTTGATCAAACTTTAGCCTCTTGGCCAGCGGAGATCGCGTGATCACACGGGCGCGGGCGTGGCGCCGGGGGCACCGATATTGGCGGAATTTTCAGGCCCGCCGAAGCGCGCGATCAACGCCGCCTGTGCCGCCTTCGCCCGCCGGTCGGTCTCCTGCGGATCAAGCATCGCATGCAGGCTTGCCTCGAAACGCCGTAAAATCGCGGTGTGCGCAGGGTCGCCGGCAAGATTGGTGGCTTCGTGGGGATCCGCTTCGAGGTCGAAAAGTTCCGGATCAAAGCCGACGTAATGGTTATACTTGTGATGCCCGTCGCGCAGCATGAAGGCGGCACTGGGCGCCCCGAAGGCGTGATATTCCGAGAACACCGTGCGGCTGCGATCATCCGGTGCGCGTGCGATCTCGAACAGCGATGTGCCTGGAAGGTCGGTCGGGGCCGCCTCACCCACCGCATCCACAATGGTGGGCGCTAGATCAAGCAGGCTCACGGGCGTGTGGCATACGGCGCCGGCTGCGATGTCCGGCCCGGCCATGATCATCGGCACGCCCACGGCATCCTCGTAATGCGTGCTTTTGCCCCACATGCCCCGCGCGCCGATATTGTCGCCATGGTCGCTGGTGTAGATCACACGGGTGGTGCCGCTGAGACCGTTCGCGTCCAGCGCCGTCATCACGCGGCCAACCTGCCGATCGATCCAGGTGCACAGACCGTAATAGCAGGCGGTGGCCAGTTTGCGCCGCTCGTCGTCCAACGCGTCATCGACCGGATGCAGGTCGTGCATGCGTTGCAGCCACGGATGCCGGGGATGGCCGTCCTTGGGATGCAGCCGCGGCGCCGGCATGGCTTGCGGGGGATACAGATCCAAAAATTCCTGCGGCACGGTGAGTGGAAAATGCGGGGCGACGAAGCCGAGATAGAGCACCCACGGCCGCTCCGAAGGATGCGCCGCAGCATCTTGCAGCCAGCGCTCCGCCTCAGTCGCGATCCGGTCGTCATAGATGTTGTATTTGGAGGTGCCTGGCCCGATCGGGTCCATCATCCGATGCGCACGCTCGGTGAAATCCGCCTCGCCGTTCCGCAGCGCGCCCCACACCATGCCATGCCCGCCATAGATGTGCATCGGAAGGGACTGGCGGTCGAAGCCGGTGGGATCGGTGGCGTTGGTGTAATGCAGCTTGCCGATCGACTCCACGCGGTGGCCGGTGCGTTGCAACGCGTGGCCCCAGCCAGGCACGCTGCCGTCGTAGGCGATGGCGTTGTCCCAGGTTTCAAGCTCATGCACGTAGCGCCCGGTGGCGAACGAGGCGCGGGACGGCACGCAGATCGGGCAGTTGCAAACGGCGTTGTCGAACCGCGTGCCCATCGCGGCAAGACGGTCGAGATGGGGTGTCTGCACGAAGGGGTGGCCAGCCACCCCCATCGCCCAGGGATTGTGTTCGTCCGACATGATGACGACGAGATTGGCAGGGCGCACGGCACTCTCCGGTTCAAAGGTCATAGACGAGGCGAAAGCCCGCATGGCCCGTGGAGCTGTCGGGACTGACCCCGGTGCGGGCGGCGATGCGGTAGCGATGGCAATAGGAGCGGTGGCAGAGATACGAGCCGCCTTTCAGCAGCCGGTCGCCCCGCGCGTTGCGCGCCTTGGCGGCCTTCGAGATCGACCGTATCCGGAATGGATCGGCGCCCCATTCCCAGACGTTGCCCACCATGTTGAACAGCCCGAAGCCGTTGGGCGCGAACGCATCCACCGGCGCGGTGCCGGCGTGGCCGTCGGCTGCGGTGTTTTCGCGGGGGAAGCGTCCCTGCCAGATGTTGCAGGGCAGGAATGTATCGTCCGGTTCCCCATCGCCCCAGGGGTAGCGCCCTGCCCCGCCGCCGCTGGCCGCATGTTCCCACTCGGCCTCGCTCGGCAGGCGCCCGCCGGCCCACTGCGCGCATGCCTGCGCATCGTTCCAGGACACATGCACAACGGGGTGATCGAGCCGATCCGCAATTCCTGATTCGGGGCCTTCCGGATGATCCCAGCACGCCCCCGCCACGCGGCACCACCAGGAGGGCCCGTCCGGCGAGAGCATGTCCTGGGTCACGCGCGGCACGAAGCCGCGGAACACCAGGGACCAGCCGAACCGCGCCGCTTCTGTGACGTATCCGGTCTGGACAACGAAGGTCCGGAAATCGCGGTTGGTGGTGGCGAAGGGATCGATGGCAAAGGGGCGGATTTCGACCAGGCGGTGCGGCCCCTCGCCATCCAACGGCAGAAGCGGCGCATCGGTGCCGATGCGAACGCGGCCGCCCGGGAGATGTATCAGGCGGTCAGGTCGGGCGGCCCGCAGCACTTTGCGCCCGGACGGCGCCACATCGACGGACGCTGCCTCGCGGTTCAAACCGGAGCAGCAAGAGTGCATGCTCACGCTGCCTGCCCCGATGGTGTGGTTCGAGCGCACTGGTGGAGTTGTGCGATGGGCTCCGCTAGATACGTCCACCCAGCATGGAGTGCCCGATGATTGCCGTTCGCCTTGTTATTTTCTGCATGCTGATCGCCGCACCCGCCAAGGCGGACATGACGGCGAGCGCCGCCTGCGCCGCAAAGCTTGGGCCGTTGGCTTTCAAGATCTATCAGGAGGCTGGCCCGAGCCTGAAGCCGGACACCTCGATCGCCGACCTCCTGCGCAATGTCGTCCGCCCGATGGTGGCCTCCGGCAAGCTGGGCATGGCAGACGCCAGGCAGGCGGCCGAAGCCGCGGGCCTGTGCCTGAAGGCCCGCTTCGGCTGAGGCTTGCGGCATCACGCGGCGTACACCGCCTTTGTGCCGGGGGTCGGCGAATGACCAAAGCCGCCCTTGGCGATAATGGCCTCCTTGCCGCCCAACGAGGCGATTACGGCGGCCTGGTCCGCGCGGGCCAGCGCGTCGGTGGCGTCAGGATCCAGAATACGCCGCAATGCCGCTTCGCAATCGGCGCGCACACCGCGATAGGCATCGTCCTGGCCGAGGTCGCGGGTCTCGCCGGGGTCACCGGCCAGATCGAACAACTGCGCGGGCATGCCGGCGTAGTAGATGTATTTGAAACTCCCGTGCCGCAGCATGAAGGCGCCGGTGATCGAGCCGGCCGCGTGATACTGGCTCATGACCGGTCGTATCGGCGCCGTGCCGTCCACGATGCCGGCCAGCGACGTGCCGGGAAGATCGAGATCATCGGGATGCCGGGCTAACCCCACCGCTTCGGTGATGGTGGGGTGGCAATCCACCAGCGACACCGGATCGTGGCAGACAACGCCTTCGGGCACGCCGGGCCCTGCCATGATCATCGGAATCCCCGCCGATTCCTCATACATGTTGGACTTGCCCCACATCCCGCGATTGCCCAGGTTTTCGCCGTGATCGCTGGTGTAGATGACCAAGGTGTCGGCATCGAGCCCGGTTTGGGCCAGCACGTCCATGAGATGGCCGACATTGCTGTCCACGTAGCTCACCATGCCCATGTAGGCGGCGATGGCGCGGCGGATTTCAGACTCGTCGGAAAACCCCTTGTCGTAGATCTGGCATTCGCGCAGGGCTGCAACGTAGGGATGCATGGGCCGTTCCTGCGGGGCATACAGGCGCGGCATCGGCACCTCGGCCATCGGATAGCGGTCGAACCATTCCGGCCGGGATATGAAGGGCGGATGTGGACAGACGAGGGAGACGAACAGCGCCCAGGGCTTTTCGTCGGGTTCTGCCGCCCGTGCACGAAGCCAGGTATCGGCGGCCTCGGTGATATTCTGGTCGTAGGTTTGGTAGTCGCTTTCGCCGCGACCGGCCTGCTTGGCCATCTTCAGCGCAGCCTTGCGCGGTGGCGGCGGGTCGCGCAGCAGGCCCAGCGCGTCGCCGATGCCTTCCACCACATGCATCGGCATGTGTTCGGCGCTCCATCCATTCACAGTGGGGCCATTGTCGTTGTTGCCGCCGCGGAAATGCAGCTTGCCGATCGACTCCACGCGGTGGCCGGCCTCGCGCAGGCGGTGCGGCCAGGATTTCACACTGCCATCGTATGAGATTGCGTTGTCCCAGAACCGGATCTCATGCACGTGGCGCCCGGTGTGAAAGCTGGCGCGTGACGGCACGCAGATCGGCGAGTTGCAGTAGGCATCGGTGAAGCGCACGCCCGATGCTGCCAGACGATCCAGATTGGGCGTCTTCACCACGGGATGCCCCGCCGCCCCCATGAAGGTGCGGTTGTGCTCGTCGGACATGATGAACAGCACGTTTCTCGGCTTTTTTGTGGGCATGTTTGCTTCCCGCTCTCACTCGTTTTCCATTGCGACGCATTCGGCCGGATCGACGGCCAACCGCACCGGATCGCCTGTCGCAAGCGTGCACCAGCGATCGGCCTGCACATGCAGTTCGGCCCCACCGATATCCACGCTGAGATCGACGATGTTACCAAGGAACACGCTGTCCAGAACTGTGCCTTCGATGAGGTTGCGCCCTTCCACCGGCCCAGTGACGGGCACGAGCGCTTCCGGCCTGATGGCGACGGTGACGGCGCCGGTGCGGCTGGCGACGGTGACGGCGCCGGTGCGGCTGGCGACGGTGACGGCGCCGGTGCGGCTGGATGCAACGGACGTCACATCCAGCACATGCGCCCCGATGCGCACCTGCGACGGGCCGGCCCACGCCCCAGAAATCCGGTTCACCAGCCCCATGAAATCCGCCACGAACAGGTTGGCCGGACGCTCGTAAATGTCGCGCGGGCTGCCCTGCTGCTGCATGCGGCCCTTGTTGAACACCACGATCCGGTCCGACAACGCCATCGCCTCCGCCTGGTCGTGCGTGACATAGATGAACGTGATGCCGGTGCGCCGCTGCAATGCCTTGAGTTCAACCCGCATACGTTCGCGCAGCTTGGCATCAAGGTTGGACAGCGGCTCGTCCAACAAAAGGATTTTCGGCTCCACCACCAGCGAGCGCGCAAGGGCCACGCGCTGCTGCTGGCCGCCGGAAAGCTGGCCGGGATGGCGACGCGCCAGCCCTTCGAGCCCGACAGCCTCCAGCACCCGCCCCACACGCATGCTGACCTCGGCATCGGGCAGACGCGCAATGCGCAGACCGAAGGCGACATTCTCGAACACCGACATGTGCGGCCAGATCGCATAGTTCTGAAACACCATGCCCATCTGGCGCTGCTCCGGCGGCAAGGCCGCACCTGGCTCGGACAGCAGACGGCCATCCACGGCGATCGTGCCCGCATCCGGCGTGATGAACCCCGCCAGCGTGCGCAGCATGGTGGTCTTGCCGCAGCCGGACGGGCCCAGGAACGTCACGAACTCGCGTTCCTTGATCGACAAGCAGATATCGGTCAGTGCCTGGAAATGCCCAAAAGTTTTGCCGATGCCGTCGATGTCGATGAATGCCACCTATCCCACTCCCTCGGACGGCGCCGTCCGGTCGCGTGACAGAACATGCACCAGGGCTGACAGCACCAGCACCACGGCAATGGTGAACACCGCCAGCGCGCACACCACCTCGATCTGGCCGAGATCGTTGAGACGGTAGATCGCAATCGCGATGGTCTCGGTGCCGCCGGTGTAGAGCAGGATCGTGGCACTCAGTTCGGAGAACGCTGGAATAAACACCAGCAGGAACGCCACCAAAAGGCCGGGGCGTGCCATCGGCACCAGGATGCGCCGCATCGATTGCAGCCATGAGGCACCGGTGATCCGCCCCGCCTCCTCCAGCGAGGCGTCGATCTGGCGCAAGGTGGCGCTCACGCTGCGCGTGGCCAGCGGGATGAAGCGGGCCGAATAGGCGATGAGCAGGATCCAGATCGTGCCGTAGATGCCGATCGGCAGACGGATGAACGCCAGCAGCACACCCACGGCCATGACTGTACCAGGCAGCCCCAGCGGCAGCATGGCAAGGTAGTCCAGAAAAACCCGCCCCCGCAGCGTGGTGCGCAAATCGAGATAGGCGATGGCGGCACCCACCGCCATGGCCACGAAGGCGGCCCCGGCGGCAAGTCGAAAACTGTTGTAGATGCCGCGCGCCGCCACCTGGTCGCTGAACAGGGCGGAGCCAAAATGCGCGAGCGTGAAGTTGGACAGCGAGGGCGGTGCGATCCAGTCCTTCGAGAATGCGGTGAGTGTGAGCACCCCGATCGGCGCCACCGCGCTCATGGCCACCACCAGTGTACAGAACGCCAGCAGCGCCCAGCGCCAGCCACCGAGGCGAATGGTCTGCGAGCGCACGCCTTTGCCGCCGATGGTGACGTAGGAACGGCGTTCCAGAAAGAACCGCTGCAGCCCAAGGCCGATTATGGTCATTGCCACCAGCACCAGTGAAAGCGCCGAAGCCTCCCCCCAACGCGGCGGATAGGAGCTGATGGTGGCGTAGATGCGCGTGGGCAGGAACACGATCTGCGCGGGCATGCCGATAATCGCCTGCGGTCCGAATAAAGCCAGGCTGTCGATCACCGAGAGCAGAACACCGCCGGTGATGGCCGGCGCCACCAGCGGCAGGTTGATCCGCAGCGTGGTCTGCCAGCGCTTCGCACCGAGCACCTGTGCTGATTCCTCAAGCGACTTGTCGATCGATTTCAGCGCGCTGTGGGTGAGGAAATAGGTGAACGCGAAAACGTGGATGCCGATGACGAAGATGACCCCGTTCATCGAGAAGATGTTGAGCGGGCCTGAGCTGAAGCCGAACACCGCGCGCAGCAGCCGGTTGATCAGACCCGCATCCGGACCCAGCAGGATGATATAGGCCAAAGCTGTCAGATACGGCGGTGTGATGTAGGACAGCGCCACCAGCAGATGGATGACCTGACGGCCCGGCATGTCGCTGCGCGCAACCGCCCAGGCCAGCGGTACGCCGAAGACCATGCTGAGAAGTCCGGTGCCGAGGCCCAGATACAGGGTGTTTGCCAGCGCCGTGTAATTCTGCGTGCGGGTGAAGGCACGATCGAAATTACTCAGCGTCAGTTCGGCAGGAACCCCCAGCGCGCCCAGGACGAGCCACAGCATTGGGTACGCCACCAGGAACAGCAACAGCAGGATGGCCAGGCCCAGAACCAGGTTCTGCGGGCCGAAGCGCTGGCGGCGGACGGGGGCCGCGATCAGTTGCCCCATTCGCCACCGAACACATCAGCCATTTGATCGAGAATCTTTGCGCGATCGCGTTTGTAGACCGCGTAGTCCTGCTCCAGCAGTTTCATCTTGGTGATCGGCACGCTGTTCTCAGGTGGGGGCACATCTGTCCGCGGCGAATATTTGCCGCCCTTGGACAACAAGGCCTGGCCCTCGGCACCCATCCACCATTCATGGAACAATGCTGCGGCATGCGGCCGGGTGGAGGTTTTCAGCAGGCCACAGGCGCCGAGCTCGGATGGCACGCCCTCTGTGGGGAACACGAAATCGGTGCCTTTCCCCTGCAGCTTGGAGCGCCAGGCGATGTTGTCGTTCTGCAACAGACCAATGCCCCGCTCGCGGCGCTCGATGATCTGGGCCATCGTCTGCGGTGACACGGTCCGCAGCGGCTTGGTTTTGGCGATCGATTTCACCACGTCCCAGCCCAGATGCTGTGCCAGCGTGAAGATTCGCGGCGCGCCATCGCCGCCTGACGCGGACCAGAAGGACACGCGGCCCGCCATGCCGGCGCGACCGAGATCCGCCCAATGCTGCGGGGGCGCCGAGCCGAATTCGGCGACGTTGTAGTGCAGGACGCCCTGCGTGAGCCGGTCCACGATCCAGGTTGCATCAGGGTCGCGCTGGCTTGGGGGCAGCAGCGCACGGGCCGCCGATTCAAACGGCCGCAGCATGCCGCGTTCCTTCATCAGCAAAAGAGATGAGAGGTCGGAGGCATCCACCATGTCCGCCTGGGGGCGGCCGGCATCGGCCTCGGCCAACACCTTGCCCGTGACCTCGGACGACCCGGCGCGGAAATACGTCACCTCGATGCCATATCTCTCGCGGAACGGGGCGATGATGGTGTCGACGATCTGGGTGTCGAGGCTGGTGTAGAGCACCACACGGCCCTCCGCCTTGGCACGGCCGAGGTCGATCTTTGCGGGATCGGCCGGTGCCGCGCCTTGCGCCAGACCGCGTCCGGCCGTGGCCGTCAACGCAAAGGCCGCAGATCCCGCAAGCAACATCCGTCGCCGATCGATCGTCATGTCCGCCTCTCCCGAAGCTGCGCGATGCCGGTTTCATCGCCTGTTGTTGTTTATCCGGTGCGATCTTCAGAGTGCCGTGCCGTGCTTTATCGGGCAAGCGCCCGCTGTCAATTCCCCCACTCGCCGCCGAATATGGCGGCGATCTGATCGAGATGCCTGTCACGGTTCTTCTTATAGAGCGCGTAATCGAGATTGAGCAGCTTCAGGCTGGACAAAAGTGGAAAGCCCACTGGTGGTGCCATGTCCGAACGGGCGGAATACTTGCCGCCTTTGACCTGCAGCGCCTGTCCCTCCGGGCTCATGCGCCATTCATGGTAAAGGGCGCCGGCGTGCGGATGGGTGGCGCTGCGCAACAAGGCGCTGGCCGCGATCTCCGAAGGCACACCCTCGGTGGGAAACACGAAATCGGTGGGCTTGCCCTCGGCCTTGGAGCGGAGCGCCAGATTATCGTTCTGCAGGAAGCAGGCCCCCCGCTCGTCGCGCTCGATCACCTGGGTGGCGAGTTGGGGCGACTGCATGCGCAGCGGCTTCGTGGCTGCCAGCTTCTTCAACAAATCCCAGCCGAACGCCTCGGCCATCGTCACGAGGCGCGGAGCGTGATCACCATTGGAGGCAGACGAATAGACCAGCCTGCCGTTGAAGCCAGGCCGGGTAAGATCCGCCCAATGCTGCGGTGGGGCAGTACCAAATTCTTGTGTGTTGTAATGAATGATCCCCTGCGTCAGCCGGTTGGTGATCCAGGTGCCATCTTGGTCGCGCAGATGCGGCGCTATGACGCTCTCTGCATCCGAGCGGAACGGGGTCAATAGGCCACGCTCCTTCATGAGCAGCACGGAGGCGAGATCACCGGCATCGACTATATCGGCCTGCGGGCGGCCAGCATCGGCTTCGGCGAGTATTTTGGAGGTGACATCGCCGGGGCCGCCGCGAAAATACTGCACTTTGATGCCGTATTTTGCTGAGAACACCTTGTTCATGGCATCGACGATTTGTGTGTCGAGGCTGGTATAGATCACGACCCCGCCCTCAGCCCTGGCGCGCGCAAGGTCGATCTGGCTGGCACTCAGCGGTCCCGCAGCGGCCGCGCCGGTGCGAGCCACTGATGCACCGGCTGACCACACTGGGGCGGCGATGATGGTGAAACGTCGTGTGATCCGCATTGCAAGCCTCCCTGGTGTCTTTTGCAGCACCAACTTTGATCGCCCTTGATCGAGGGCTTTGGGCCTCGCGGCCTGTGGTCGGCAATGCGCCCTGTTGAGGGTTTACCGAGGTTCGTCGATCGTCAAGGCATGGGTTTCGTGTTAATTTGATCAAAACTACGCAACTCACTTGACGAAACTCGCGTTATCAGAAAAGTTTTGATCAAGCAAGACGAGGCTGGAACCACCCGATGATCATTGCGAGGCCTGTTGAGGAGCCACGACTGGCAGATTTCTGCGCGCCGTCGCTTATCAGATCTAGGCCTTTCAGGATAAGGCCCGGATATTCGGTTCGGGGATTGCCACGACAAGTCCGACGAGACCCGACGACCGCGCCAACCGGAGGCAGCCGCGGGCTCTTTGATCGTTCTGACAGCGGACGGCCGCCTAGGTGGCCAACATGAGGGGGATTCGCGGAATACTCGTGATACTTATTCTCATCATTTCATGTGTGGGCGCCTGGACAATTATACTGCACGTGAAAAGCGGATAATAATTTTCGACAGGATCGTCCGAATCACGCACCACTGAAAACGGATGTAATTGCTCACTTCCCTGTCTGACGGCTCCCTTGACACGGCCACGGCGGTGTCTAATTAAAAAGAGGCACGGACTTCACAGTTCGCCTTTCCCTCTCCCGCGACGGTCTGATCACGCTGATCTAGGCGCAGGCCTTACAGATTGCCGCACTGAGCGCGCGCATCGGCGAACTCGAAGCCAAGCTCGCCGTGTCGCCAAAGACCCCAGGCAATTCCAGCCTACCGCCGTCGAAGGGCCAGAAGCCAAACCTTCCAGACCGCGGCAACAAGAAACCCCGTCCCAGCCGTCCCGGCGCGTGGCGCGCAGGCTCGCTGAACATCCCGACCAGATCATCGAGGCTCTGGCCGTTGCCTGCCCGCATTGCGACCACGCGCTCAGCCCGGCCGATATGGGCGACATCCACGCCGATGATCACGTCGATCTGCCGCCGATCCAGCCAATCACAACCCGCATCCACCGGCATCGCGGTGTCTGCCCTTGTTGCCACAAGACCGTGATCGCGCCCGCGCCCGCTGGCATGGAGCCCGGCTCGCCGTTTGGCCCCGGCATCACAGTCCTGGTCCTGCATCTGCACATCACCCAAAGCGATCAGTTTCGAGCGGCTGTCGCAGCTGATGGGCGAAGGGTTCGGCCTGGCCATCAGCGAAGGTGCCATCGCCAACATCCTGGCACGCGCTGAGAAGCCGTTGCTGGCGGCCTGCGTTCCGATCGCCGCCGCCCTGCGCGAGAGCCTCGTGGTGGGCTCTGACGAGACCTCGGCGCGCGTGGGCGCCAAGACCTGGTGGCAATGGGTGCTGCTGAGTTCGACGGCGATCTGCCACGTTATCGCCGATACGCGGGCGGCCGTGGTGATAATGGCGTTCCTTGAAGGGGCGCGGCCGGAAGTCTGGGTGGCGGACCGCGACGGTGGACAACTGGGCCACGGCGCGGCATGGCAAATGTGCCTGGTGCATCTGTTGCGCGATACGACGTATGCCATCGAGGCGGGTGACACCGCGTTCACGCCGGGGTCTTGCTTGCTGCTGTACGGGCCAATGCCGAACGCCGGCGTGGCGCGCTAGCTGTTCCGTGCGATGCGGCGCGATCGGGCTGACCTGTTCCGTTTCATGAACCGCCGCGAAATGCCGTAAACCAACAACGCCTGCGAGCGGGCGCTGCGCCCTTCAGTGATCTTCCGCAAGGTGACCAACGGCTTCCGTGCGCAGTGGGGAGCCAAGGTCTATGCCGCGGCGGTCAGCGTGATCGCCACCGGGCGGCTATATGGGCACTCAACGCTGAATGCGCTCCGGGCCGCCCTGGCGGGCGTGCCCGTTGTGCAATCGGGGTGACAACGCGGGGGGTGAGCAATTACAGGATTTCCCTTCTGGGAACGCCCACAGGAGCATTGTCAAAAGCGATCGGACTGATGCAGCGAAGCAGCCGATTTGCCATGACGCCAGAGCGCCATTGGCAGCACTATATTTGACCAATTAGGTGAGCATTGCTGCACTCAACGACCAGCCAACGACACGGCAGACTACGCGCCCGCTTTTTACCAGACGCGGGGGCACTGTCAGTTAGGCGCTGCAACCGCGATACTGCCGCTCGGCTTCCCAGGATTTCGAACGATGTATAGAGTGGGTTTTCTGGACGGTGCAGAGGGGCAGTCTGGCCGCACGGCTGTGCTGCCAGAGACGCCAACGACGGCAATAGCACTGCGCAGGCCACGCCCGCGGCATTTACCATCTTGCATCTCTGGTGTCCCGTAGGGGATTCGAACCCCTGTTAGCGCCGTGAGAGGGCGCCGTCCTAGGCCTCTAGACGAACGGGACTTCCGGAGACCGCGCTGTGTATGATAACGCGCGCCGAACATCAAGGGTTGTTCGATAGCTTTGCACGGGCAGCGGCGCGGCTGCCTGTTCGGCAGGCGTCGGAGCAGTGGCGAACCTCTGCCCAGGTCTTTTCCCATTTCTTGCGCCACGCGAACGGCCGGCCGCACGCCGCGCAGATTTTGGTGGGCAGATCCGCCTTGGACCGCATCTTTGGCATCAGCGTGCCAGACCGGTGCGGGCGGTCAGCTGGCCACCGCGGAGGTCGAGCACCACAATGCGGTCTGGGCCACCGCCATGCAGCAACAGCACCACCCGGTCTCCGCTGCCGGAAATCTGCCCGATTCTTGTGCCTTCCGGTTCGTCAAGCAAAGCGGGGGCGGCGAGCTTGGGCACCGACAGGCGCTGGCTGAGGGTGACGCCGAGCACGGCCACGCCGGCCACAATCAGCAACCCCATCACGACGATCAAAATCTTCAGCGCACGCATCCATAGGCCCCCTCATGGTTTTCAGCAGGCTTTGCGCCGCGCCCGCCGGACGGTATCTGTGGGCGATGTCATCCCAAAACCTTCCGCACACAACCCTGCATAGCGTGACCGCCACGCGCGAGCACGAAGGGATGCGGCTGGACCGATTTCTGGCGGAGGCGATTGCCGACATTTCGCGCTCACGGGTGAAGCAGTTTATCGAGGAAGGCCGCGTGCGGCGTGGGGATTTTGTGGTGCGGCAGCCGGCTGAGGCGGTTCGTGCGGATGTGGTGTATGTCCTGCAGCCGCCGGTGCCGGTTTCGGCCACACCCGCGGCGCAGCGCATCCCGTTCGACATCCTGTTCGAAGATGACGACCTGATCGTGCTGGACAAGCCGGCCGGGCTGGTGGTGCACCCTGCGCCGGGCAACGAGGATGGCACCCTGGTGAACGCGCTGCTGGCCCATTGCGGCGACACGCTGCCGGGAATCGGGGGCGAGCGTCGGCCGGGCATCGTGCATCGCCTGGACAAGGACACCTCGGGCGTGATGGTGGTGGCCAAGACCGAATTGGCGCTGGCTGCGCTGTCCATCGCGTTCGCCACCCGCGACCTCGACCGGGCCTATATGGCGTTATGCTGGGGCCTGCCGAATCCGGCCGTGGGCGACATCGAGGGGGCCATCGGGCGCGATCCGCGGGATCGCAAGCGGATGGCTGTGGTGGAGCGCGGCGGCAAGCTGGCGCTGACACATTACAGGATGCTGGGAGCCGCGCAGGGGGCGGTGAGCCTGCTGGAGTGTCGCCTCGCCACCGGTCGCACCCATCAGATCCGCGTGCACCTGGCCACCGCCGGCCACCCCATCGTGGGCGACCCGGTTTATCTCCGCCGGGTGCCGGGGGCCGCTAAATCCCTGGGCCTTGCCGACCGGGAGGCTCTGCTGGACTTCCCGCGCCAGGCACTGCATGCCGCCCGGCTGGGGTTTGCGCACCCGCGCACCGGCGCCCGATTGTCGTTCGAAACGGCGCCGCCGGACGACATGAAAACCTTGCTGGATCGGCTCAGTCTCTCGGGAAGTTAATCAAGACTTAATGAGTCCTGTTTATTGACCTGCGATAGTTTCTACGTTACAAGCTGAAACGTGGAACGGTCCCGGATGCGCCGTTCCACCACCGCCGTATCGAGCGCTGCCACAATTGGGGCTTCGGTTCGGGACACCGGTGCACTTCGCATCGATCACCCGGTTTTGAGCCGGATCTCGCTTTTCGATAGCCGTGCCACTTGGGCGGTTTGAAGGAAGCAGACGAAAGGAACCTCCCGTGGTCTCTGCCGTCATCAATGTCGCTCCCGAAGGCAACCTTACACGGTACCTTCAGGAGATACGCAAATTCCCGATGCTCACCTCGGAAGAGGAGTTGTCGCTGTCCAAACGCTGGCGCGACCACGAGGACATGCCTGCCGCACACAAGCTCGTCACGTCGCATCTTAGGCTGGTCGCAAAGATTGCCATGGGCTATCGCGGCTACGGCCTGCCGGTGGGCGAGCTGATCAGTGAAGGCAATGTCGGCATGATGCAGGCTGTCAAACGCTTTGACCCGGAGCGCGGGTTCCGTCTGGCAACTTATGCGATGTGGTGGATCCGCGCTGCGATTCAGGAATACATCCTGCATAGCTGGTCGCTTGTGAAGATGGGCACCACCGCCGCGCAAAAGAAGCTGTTCTTCAACCTGCGCCGGCTGAAGGGCCAGATGCAGGCGATCGATGACGGTGATCTGCAGCCGGAACAGGTCGCCAAGATCGCCCATGCGTTGGCCGTGCCGGAGCAGGACGTGGTGAGCATGAACCGACGCCTGTCGGCGCCTGATCACAGCCTCAACGCCCCGGTACGGGCGGACAGCGAGGGGGAATGGCAGGATTGGCTGGTCGATGACAGCGAAAGCCAAGAGACCATCATCGCCGAGCATGAGGAGTTGAGCGGCCGCAAGGCGTTGTTGAATGGGGCACTGGCCTCGTTGAACGAGCGGGAGCGGCACATCCTCATCGAACGCCGTCTGAAGGACAATCCGACGACGCTGGAGGATTTGTCCCAGCAGTACAACATCTCCCGCGAGCGGGTGCGCCAGATTGAGGTGCGGGCGTTCGAGAAGTTGCAGAAGGCCATGCATACCCAGGTGGCTGAACAGCGTCGGGCGGCCAGAGTGGCCGCCTGATTTTGGGCAGACAACAAAGGGGCGGGTTAATTCTCTGCCCCTTTTTTTGGTCTGCGGTTTGGCAAATCTCGAGACACCGGCGACGTGCGGGGCATGTCCCTGGAATTAAAGGCTCTACGGGGGGTCTGTCCATTCCTGCAGAAGCTCGGCTTTTCTGTTGGTGAACAGTTGGATCTGCGTTTTAGCCTGCGCGTCAGCCCATGTGCTGATGAGCACCGGCAAGATCTGTGTAAGGAGCCATCCGCCGGCCTGGGCAGACCATGCGATGGCCACAAGTCGCACATCGGCAGACAGAGCAAGGCCAGCGGCTGCGCGGTAGCCCGCGTGCCAAAGGGTATCAAATGGCCCGCAGGCGGCGGTGAGGCCGAACAGCAGCACCACGCGGGCGGTTGGTTGCGATGGCTCCCTGTCCCCAATCCACGCCAGCGCGGTGGGCAATAACAGCATGGCGCCGAGAATGGCGCTCGACGGCGCAAATACCAGGAGCACCCCGCCTGCGATTCCGGCCAGCCAGAGCCGCCGGCCTGCCCTCCGCGGCGCATCGCCTTTGGCATCGGATGCGCCACGGACTTTCACGACAACACCGTGACGACAGCGGCCACCGCCAGCGCCATCATTCCAATGCCGGCGGCGATCTCGTTTCCGGTTGTTTGCGCCATGGCGTGACGTTTTGGCCCGGCGGCTTGCAGCCGTTCGGTTTCGCTTTCGATGTATCGGAGTTCGATCGCCATCAAGGCGTGATGCTGTGCATCGATGGTTCGCGCATGGCTGTCCGACAACACCGCCAGCATGCCGGCCATGTCACCGCGGGAGGCAGCCTGCAGCAATGCTGCCTCCCGCGCCGAGCGGGCTGTGCGACCGCGCCACTGCAACAGGGCTGCCCGGGCTGGCTGCAAAACCACGGCGGCCAGCGCAGGCCAGCCCCTCGTTGGATTTTGCTCGCCGATACGCTCCAGCACACGCAGCTGTGCCAGACCGCGATGGCCCGGCGGGTCGATATCCAGATCTTCGTGCTGAGCCAGGATGGCGAAATCGCTGTCCATGCGGCCATTGTAGCGGGCCGAGATGAAGGCTGCGATGTCGGCATCGATGACGAATTCGACGGCTCCGGGTGCTGCGCGATCGAGCGCGGGCAAAAGGTCGTGCAGGCGCAGCACCGCATCGTGGCGAACCGAGATGGCCCGGCACGCGAGCAGCGGATTGAGCGTGTAGGCCAGTCGCAGCATGCCGCCTGCCCAGCCACCGACGCGCAGAATGACCCGCTGCTGGCGGCAATCCAACCGCAGCATGGCCATGTCCATCCGCGCCGGGCGTGCCTCCCCCCACAGGCTGCAGGCTTCTTCGTGGATGACAATCTGTAGCAGATCCATCTGCGGAGCCTGGAGCGCATCGCCAGATAGCGTCGCGCAAAGTGGGCCGATGCCATCTGGGAAAAACGCCAGTCCGCGCCAGCACAAAGGCGCCAGCGGATCGAGCAGGGCGATGGTTCGCATGAGCAGAACCCCATCCGCGTTGGCGGGGTCGATGACCGGATCGTCCGCCTGCCCTTTGATGAGATCGTCGACCCTGGCTGCGAGTAGAGGTTCACCCAGGGTGCGCCGGAGCCAGAGATCGATGCCGTGGGAGCGCAGCAGGCTCACGGCGTGTTTGGGTGCGCGCGACAGCGCATAGGCCAGATTTCGTGCGTCCCACACCGCCAGGCCACCGATCTTGATCGGGTGCTGCGCCCTGGGCGCCGGGCGCGTGGCGATGCGGCGCGCCCGTGCCGTGGACGGATCGGCCAGAACAGCCGGCTGCGGTCGGTGCTCAGGATCCTCGGCCAGCATGAGGCGCAGCAGATCGGCCATGCCGGGGGGCAGCCGCACATCGCCGACGAGTGCTTTGAAGCTGCCGTGTTCCAGCTTGCGGCGAATGATCGTCTCGTCATCGGCGCCCGCCATCGGCAGCATCCCACCGATCAGCGCGATCAACACAACGCCCAGGGCATAGACATCATCGGCAATCGACCCCTCACCCCGCCCGGCCTGGTGACAATGCGCACTGTAGGGTGGCTCGAACACGCAGGGCTGCAGCATCGCCGGCGGCGCTGCCCAGGCCCCGCCCAAGGTGGCGGCGTGATGATTCCGCCCGCGGAAGATGTTGTTGGGCCGGACGGCGCGATGCGTAATGGCGACTGCCTGCAGCTTTGCAAGCGCCTGCGCCAGCGGCCGCAGGACACATTCCATCAGGTCCCGCTCTCCCCACGACTGGCCAGCCAGTGGCGGCACGAGGCCTGGCCAAAGCGCTGGGCCGGGAGGTTTGGGCATCACCACGAAGCAGGCGTACGTCCCCTGTCCCAGCACCGCACGGCCATGGGCGATCGGCAGCAGCAGGTCTTCGATTTTTTGGTTCGCAAGCGCGTTGACCGGCAAGGCACGGGCTGGCGCATGCACTGCAGCCTGCACGGCCATCAGATCCCGCCGACCGTGGCGATGATCAATTACCGCAAAGCAAGGCTGGCCCGCACCGTATTCCAACAATGGCAGCCCGGTCTCCACGCCGTAAATGCCGGCGATCAGTCCGTCATCGAAGGTGGAGACGGCGTCTTGTGGAGATTGAAGAGCCATTGGATGCCAGACGATGTGTCCGGCGAGGATCGGCTGAAAGTATGAATGAAGCGCTAAAGCGTAAAAAATTCAGGCTATCGTGCACGCACTCACCGGATTATCCGACGAACGTGATGCTTTGAATGCGGTCCAGCGCATCCTGCATGGTCCGGAAGCGGCCGATCGTGGTGCCGCGCGGGGCGTGCCACAGTGTAAACCCTTCGGTGTCGCACCCGATGCCCCAGGCCGACCAGGCGCTGTCGCGCGGGTAGATCAGCAGATACTCACCGTGGGACGCGCCATCGATCTCTGCCGCTGGTTCGAACGCCAGACGGGTGTAGCCGAGTTCGCCGCCGGCTTGGGCCCAGCCATGCGCGGTCAGACGGTCGATGATGGAAAAGCGATAGATCGGGGCGTTCGACGCGGCGCGTTTGGCAGAGCCAAAATCCACGACCGTCGATCGCTGCGGCTGAAGCGCGAACCGGGCCTGCCGTTTAAGTCTGTCTCCAGCATTGGGCATCAACTTCTCCTGCGATCGCACAATCACATCTGGCCGTCTGGTCGCCTAAAATCGTTGAATTTTCATCACACAATGCAAGGCTGCAACAATTCGAGACTAAACTCATTCCGATTATTTAACGGATGAGCGGCTTTTCAAGGCTGGCGGGACCATGCACCATCTTCCACCTGGATGAAAGTTCATCTTCTCACCTTTTTGCTTTGTTTTTCAGCCTTCGAACGGGTCGCGCATCATGATGGTGTCGTCCCGCTCCGGCCCGGTGGTGAGGATGGTCACCGGCGCCTCGATCAGCTCCTCGATGCGGCGGACGTATTTCACGGCGTCGGCCGGCAGATCGGCGTAGCTGCGGGCGCCGCGGGTGGTGCCGGTCCAGCCGGGCAAGGTTTCGTAGATCGGCACGGCGGCGGCCTGGGCGCGCATGGCGGCCGGCAGACGCGGGCTGTATTCGCCGTTGATGGTGTAGCCGGTGCAGATCTTGAGTTCTGGCAGACCGTCGAGCACGTCGATCTTGGTCATCACGATGCCCTGGATGCCGCCCACCTTGATGGCCTGGCGGACCAAAGCCGCGTCGAACCAGCCGCAGCGGCGTGGGCGGCCGGTCACGGTGCCGAACTCGAAGCCGCGCTCGCCCAGCAGGCGGCCGGTGGCGTCGTGCAGTTCGCTGGGAAACGGGCCGGAGCCGACGCGGGTGCAGTAGGCCTTGGCGATGCCGAGCACGAAGCCCAGGGCCGAGGGCGCCATGCCGGAGCCGGAAGCGGCGGTGGCGGCCACGGTGTTGGAGCTGGTGACGTACGGATAGGTGCCGTGATCGACATCCAGCATCACCGCTTGCGCGCCTTCGAACAGAATGCGTTTGCCGGTCCGGCGCGCCTCGTCCAGCCGTTCCCAGACCGGTTCGGCGTATGGCAGGATCTGCGGCGCCCAGGCCAGGAGCTGGTTGAGCAGAACCTGCTTGTCGAAGGTGGCCGCACCCAGGCCGGCGAGAAGCGTGTTGTGGTGAAGCAGCAGCTCGTCCAGCTTTTCCGACAAGGTTTCAGGCTCGGCGAGATCACACACGCGGATGGCGCGACGGGCCACCTTGTCCTCATAGGCGGGGCCGATGCCGCGGCCAGTGGTGCCGATCTTCTTCTCGCCGCGCGCGGCCTCACGCGCACGGTCGATGGCGGCGTGCAGCGGCAGGATCAGGATGGCGTTCTCGGCCACGCGCAGCGTTTCGGGTGTGACAACCAAACCCTGGGCGCGGACGCGGGCCATCTCGGCCAGCAGCGCGTCGGGGTCCACCACCACGCCGTTGCCGATGATGCCGAGCTTGCCGCGCACCAGGCCGCTGGGCAGCAGCGACAGCTTGTAGGTTTCGTTGCCCACCACCAGCGTGTGACCGGCGTTGTGGCCACCTTGGAAGCGCACCACGATATCGGCACGGCTGGCGAGCCAGTCGACCACCTTGCCCTTGCCTTCATCACCCCACTGGGCGCCGATGACGGTTACATTGGCCATACGCTTCTACTCCGCTGGGAGGGCTGTCAAACGCCCTTCGATCAAGACATGGGTGCAGCCAAGGCGGTGGGCCTCGGCGAGATCGTTGGCCACCGGCGCCAGGCCGGCCACCGTGGCATAGCCCTCGGCGCGCAGCGAACGGCCATCCGCACCTTGCGGCACGAACACGCGACGCCGCGCCTCGCGGGACGGTGCGGCGCGCAGCACGGCGTCGGGGTAGATGGTCAGGCCGGTCGCGGCCTCGTCTTCGCCGCAGATATAGCGCCCACCGCGGCCCAGTTCCTCGTGGCAGTCCAGCGCATAGACGGTCATGCAGACGCCGGTGTGGTATTTCAGGCCACGAAATTCGATTGGATCGACGGTTAGTTTCAAATCCGGTGCGCGGGCCTGGATGGCCGCCACGGTCGCGGCCAGACGCTGGGCCAAGGCGCGCGTGCGGGGCGGTAGATCGGCCGCCGCCAGTGCCTCAAGGGCTGAGGCAGCGGGGCCGGCGGCGAGCAGCAGATTGGTCAAGGTTGTGGAAAGCGGGCCGCCGTGTTCGGCCACGCCGGCGGCGTCCTTGCGGTCGAGCGCCCGGCCTAGCGCTGTGCGTTGCGGGCCTTCGATGCCGCTTTCCTCCAGCAACGCCGGCACCAGCGGCGGCATGGTGAGATCGAAGCTGAGCAAGGCGAGACCAAGTGCCGCCAGCGCTTCGGCGCCAACCACCACAACCTCGGCGTCGGCCTCCGGGGTGTCAGGCCCAATCAGTTCGATGCCGGCCTGCGGCACCTGGCGGTCGGGGTCGAGCTGGCTGCCGCGCACACGCAGGCTTTGGCCGGAATAGGACAGCCGAAGCGGCCGCGGGGCGCGCGCCAGGCGGGTGGCGGCGATGCGGGCAACCTGCGGCGTCATGTCGGCCCGGATGGCCATCATGCGATGCGTGTCCGGGTCCATGAGGCGGAAAACCTGATCGGCCATGGCAGCGCCGGTGGCGGCCAGCAGGCTGTCCTCGAATTCGAGCAGAGGCGGCTTGACGCGCTGATAGCCGTGGCCGGCGAAGTGATCCATCACCGCCTCGACCGCCGATGCCTCGGTTTCGGCATCGGGAGGCAGAAGGTCACGAAGCCCTGTGGGCAGAAGGGCGGGGTTGGGTGGAATATCTTCGGTCATCGGTCCGCCAGATGGGGGCTTTCGGGGGTTCTGCGCGGAGGCCTATAGCACCCAAGGCTTCAGGGACAAACCAGGCGACGCCCTCTTGAGACGGCCGGGGCGTGGCTGACATCGGCTTGACTGATGCAAAGAGAGAGGCATCAGGCCGGCGCCAACGCAGCCTCGATTTCCGCGTGCGCCCAGTCGAGCCAGGGCAGCAACGCCACGATATCCGACGTCTCCACGGTGGCGCCGCCCCAGATGCGCAATCCCGGGGGCGCGTCGCGGTAATAGGCGATATCGAAGGCAACGCCCTCCTTTTCCAGCAGCGCGGTCATGCGCCTGGCAGCCTTGCCCTGGGCATCAAGATCGAGCGCCAGAAACCAGGGGGCAATTATGCGAAGGCAGATGGCGGTGGACGATCGGATCGCGGGGTCGGACGCCAAGAAGCGCGCCCAGCCGCACTGGGCCTCCCAAGCGGCGATGGCTTCGAGATTGGCCTGGCTGCGGGCGATCAGCGCCTTGAGGCCGCCTTCACGCTCGGCCCAGTCCAGCCCGTCCAGCGCGTCTTCCACACAGAGCATGCTGGGCGTGTTCAGTGTTTCGCCACGAAACAGCCCGGCGTTCAGCCTGCCGCCACTGGTGAGGCGAAAAACCTTGGGCATCGGCCAGGCGGGGGTGTGGGTTTCAAGCCGCGCCACCGCACGCGGGCTGAGCGCCAGCATGCCGTGCGCGGCCTCGCCGCCCAGCACCTTCTGCCAGGACCAGGTGACGACATCGAGCCTGTCAAATGGTAGCTCCATCGCAAAGGCCGCTGATGTGGCGTCGCAGATCACCAGGCCTTTGCGATCCGGTGAGATCCAGTCGCCATTCGGGATACGGGCGCCGGACGTGGTGCCGTTCCAGGCCAGCACCAGATCATGTGCGGGATCGACGGCCGCCAGGTCCGGGAGAGCCCCGAAATCGGCGGAGAGCACGCGGGCGTCGGCAAGCCGAAGTTGCTTGACGATGTCGGCCGCCCAGGTGGCGGTGAAGGTTTCAAACGACAGGATATCCACCGGCAGCGGGCCCAGGAGCGACCACAGCGCCATTTCCACGGCACCGGTGTCCGAGCCCGGCACGACCGCCAGCACCCAGTTTTTGGGCATGCCGAGCAAAGCCGCCGAACGGTCGATCACCGCCGTGATGCGCGCCTTGGGGCCAGCGCCACGGTGGCTGCGCCCGAGCATGGCACCTTCGAGCGCGGACAGCGACCAACCCGGCCGCTTGGCGCAGGGGCCGGAGCCGAAATTCGGATTGAGCGGGCGGAGGGCGGGTTTTACGAGCGCGTTCATGCCCTTGTGGTAGCGAACCGGTGCGCCCGCCTCAAGCCCCGGCTCAGCCCCCTGGCTCAGCCCCCGGCTCGAACAAACAATGCGCCCGCTGGCTGGATGCAGCCGATTGCGTCAAGATCGTGTATCGATGGCAGCGAGAACGGAAATTCGCCATGACAGCCGGACTTGTCTTGCGGGCGTCGGCGCAGGCCCGGCAGATACAGCATGGGGACCCAGCTTATGGACCGGCACACCATCTCACAGGGCGGCCTTCACGCGACCGTGTTGGCAAAAGGGGCTGAACTCTGCTCGTTCGCGGGCTCGGGCGAAATGATGTGGCAGGCCGGGCCAGCCTGGCCGCGCCATGCGCCGGTGCTGTTTCCGATCGTAGGCCGCCTCAAGGACGACACGCTGAAGCATGGCGGGCAGGATTTCCACTTGACCCAGCACGGTTTCGCGCGGGACCGCGTGTTCACCTGGGCCGAGCGCGAGGCGGATCATTGCCGCCTGGTGCTGGAGGACGACGCGGACACGCGTGCGATCTACCCGTTCGTGTTCCGCCTCGAACTCGATTTCCGCATTGCCGATGGCGCGCTGGTCGTCACCTACCGCAGCACCAACACCGGCGAGGGCACGCTGCCGGTGAGCCAGGGCGCACACCCGGCGTTTCGCTGGCCGCTTGCAGAAGGCGTGGCCAAGGACGCGCATCGCCTGACGTTCGAGGCAGACGAGACGTCCCCTATGCCGCGTGTTTCGGGCGGATTGCTGGGGCCTGCGATCCATCCCTCGCCGATCGATGACCGCGTGCTCGCTTTGAATGAGGCTCTGTTCGCCGACGATGCGCTGATCCTGCCGGCACCCGCCAGTCGTTGGGTGCGCTACACCGCGCCCGGAGCACCGGGGCTGGAGATGCGGTGGGACGGGTTCCCGTCGTTTGGAATCTGGATGCGGCCGGGCAGCGACTTCCTGTGCCTGGAGCCGTGGTCGGGCATGGCAAGTCCGGCGGACTGGGACGGCGGGTTCGAGGGCAAGCCAGGATTGACCCTGCTGGCGCCGGGCGAGGCGTTGGTGTCGCGATATGAATTGCGGATTCTGGAGGCTGAATGATCCGGTTGCTCATCGCTGCCGTGCTGGCGCTCGCCGTGATTGGCCCGGTTGTGATTGCACCGGCCGGCGCGGCACCGCCGATCTGGCCGGACAGCAACCTGTATGCGGCGCGCGCCTATGTGACCGGCACGCGCGCCGAGACACGCCAGGACGGCATCGTCACCTGCTTTCACCACGTTCTGATCAAGCTGTCCGGCAATCCCGCGCTGGCCGATGACCCAAGAGTGGCGCTGCTCGATCCGCTGGTGGCGTCGATGGTGGAGGACATCGCCTATCAGGATCGCATGTCCGATCAACCGCATCACGACGAGCAGGGCACCCGAGATCGGCCTTTCGATCTCACCGTGCATTTCGACCCAGTGCGGATCGATGGGGCGCTGGCACTGCTGGGCGAGCGGCCCTGGATCGGCCCCCGGCCGAGGGTTATTGTTCGGGCGGAGATCCGCGATCACGATGTGCTGTTTTCGTTGAGCGCGGACGGCGAGAGCGATGAGCGGCACCGGGAGGCGTTGCTCGCGGCGTCGGATCGCTTCGGCCTGCGCGTGGTGCTGGCGCCGCTGGAAGGGTCTGCCCCGACGGTTTCGCCGGTGACATTGTCTGGCCAGCTTGTGTGGGATGAAAGCCAGTTCGGCTGGGTGGCCGAATGGCGACTGGACGGCCTGGGTGCCACGCGGCACTGGAAGATTGCCGGCGTGTCGTTCGACGATGCTTACCGGGTGGGCGTCAGCGGTGCGCTGGCGGTGTTGTCAGGCCACGAATGGGTCGTCAGAAATCCAGATTGACGTAGTGCTCCGGCGGCGACATGCCGGGTACCCGGTCGGTCAGCAGCGAACGGAAACTCGGGCGGGACTTGATGCGGGCATACCAGTCATGGGTATGGGTGTGCTGGGACCAGTCGATATCACCCAGGAAATCCAGCACCGAGATATGTGCCGCGGCCGCCAGATCGGCGAGCGAGAGCGTGTCGCCAGCCAGGAAGGTGCGGGTTTCCGCAAGCCAGCCAATATAGCCCATATGCTCGCGCAGATTGCCGTAGCTGATGCGCAACGCCGAGGCGTCCGGCTGCCCGGTGCTGGAAACGCGCTTGAGGTATTTCTCACGCACCAGATTGGTGGTGACGGCCTCGGCGAACGGGCCGTCGAACCAGGCCACGAGCCGCCGTGCCTCGACCCGCTGGCCCAGCGTGGCGCCGAGCAGCGTCGAATCGGTATACGCCTCTTCGATGTATTCGCAGATGACGCTGGATTCCGGCACAGCCAAGCCGTTGTCTTCCAGCAGCGTTGGCACCGTGCCGGCTGGGTTCAGCGCCAGATATTCCGGCCGCCGCTCCCAGGTTTTCTCCGTACGCAGCTCAACCGGCAGGCGCTTCTCGCCGAGCACGAGACGCACCTTGCGGCAATAGGGTGACAAAGGAAGATGGTAGAGGAATCGCATACCGACTTTATTGCATTGCAACGCGGAAGTACCAACCCGGCCGCTTCGTCGGCGACCGGGTCAGAGTTTCAGGCACGCAGGGCCTCGACCGGCTCGACCAGTGGCACCGGCAGGTATTTTACGTATTCCTTCGGCACGATCTGCCAGAACTTCGGCAGCGACAGGTGCCAGTCATGCACGAGCATGCGGGCGTAGCGGCTGTTGGTTTCGTCGGCGTGCTGCGCCACCAAAGTGCGCAGCATGTCGGCCCAATGCGGGTGCGCCACGCGCTGCCAGGTGATGGTGTCGGCGTTGGCGCGCAGGTGGAATTCGCCGTCGGGGTCGTAGACGAAGGCCTGCCCGCCGGTGAAGCCGGCGCCGAAATTATCACCAACGGCGCCGAGGATGACCACTGTGCCGCCGGTCATGTATTCGCAGGCGTTGGAGCCGCAGCCTTCGACCACCGCTGTCGCACCGGAGTTGCGGACGGCGAAGCGCTCGCCGGCCTGGCCTGCCGCGAACAACGTGCCAGCGGTGGCGCCATACAGGCAGGTGTTGCCGATGATGGTGTTGTTCTGGCTGGCCAAGGTGGAGGACGGCGCCGGGCGCACCACGATGGCAGCGCCAGACAGGCCCTTGCCCACGTAGTCGTTGGCGTCACCGAGGACTTCCAGCTTCACGCCCTGCACTGCGAAGGCGCCAAGCGACTGGCCCGCGGAGCCGCGCAGGCGGACCGTGAGGTGGCCGGGTTGCAGGCCGAACATGCCGTATTTGCGCACGATCTTGCTGGACATCTTGGTGCCGATGGCGCGGTGCGTGTTGCGGATGTTGTACTGCAACTGCATTTTCTCGCCGTGCGCGAACAGGGCGGCGGCGTCCTCGATCATCTGCGCGTCCAGCGTTTCCGGAACCTCGTTGCGGCCTTGCATGGTGCAGTAGCGCGCGTGCTGGCCGGGGTCGGCCTGCACCAGCAACGGGTTAAGGTCGAGGTCGTCGAGGAACTCGGAGCCGCGGCTGACCTGCTGGAGCAGATCGGTGCGGCCGATGATCTCCGTGAGGCTTCGCGCGCCCAGCTCGGCCAGGATGTGGCGGACATCCTCGGCGATGAAGCTGAACAGGTTGATTACCTTCTCAGGCGAGCCAGTAAATTTTTCCCGCAGCTTCTCGTCCTGGGAACACACGCCCACCGGGCAGGTGTTGGAGTGACACTGGCGGACCATGATGCAGCCCATCGCCACCAGCGATGCGGTGCCGATGCCGAACTCCTCGGCGCCGAGCATGGCGGCGATCACCACGTCCCGGCCGGTCTTGATGCCGCCATCGGTGCGCAGGCGCACGGTGTGGCGCAGGCGGTTGAGCATCAGCACCTGATGCGCCTCCGACAGGCCCATTTCCCAGGGCAGGCCGGCGTATTTCACCGAAGTCTGCGGACTGGCGCCGGTGCCGCCGGAATGGCCGGATATCAGGATGGTGTCGGCCTTGGCCTTCGCCACGCCCGCCGCGATGGTGCCGATGCCGGACCGCGCCACCAGCTTCACGCAGACCGAGGCTTCCGGATTGATCTGCTTGAGGTCGTAGATGAGCTGCGCCAGATCCTCGATTGAGTAGATGTCGTGATGCGGCGGCGGGCTGATCAAGGTGACGCCGGGCGTGGAATGACGCAGCTTGGCAATCAGACTGGTGACCTTGAAGCCGGGCAACTGGCCGCCCTCTCCGGGCTTGGCACCCTGGGCCATCTTGATCTCGATCTCGCGGCAGGCGTTCAGGTATTCTGCCGTGACCCCGAAACGCCCCGACGAGATCTGCTTGATCGCCGAATTGGCATTGTCGCCGTTGGGGCGCGGATGCGCGCGTGACGGGTCCTCGCCGCCCTCCCCGCTGTCCGACCGCGCGCCGATGCGGTTCATCGCGATCGACAGCGTCTCATGCGCCTCGGGGCTGAGCGCGCCGAGCGAGATGCCAGGCGAGATCAGCCGCTTTCTGATTTCGGTGATGCTCTCGACTTCTTCGACGTCGATGGGCTTGCGGCCCTCGGTGCGGAAATCCAGCAGGTCGCGCAATGCTATTGGCGGCGCTTTGCGCACCATTTCGGTGTAGCGGCGGTACATCTGGAAGCTGTCGGAGGCGACCGCCTCCTGCAACATGTGGATGGCGCTGCCGTCGAACGCGTGCGTTTCCCCCTTGCGGCGAAGTTTGTAGACGCCACCGATAGACAGCGTGGCGATGTCGCTGTCGAAGGCGGCGCTGTGCAGGGCCAGAACCTTCCGGGCAATGCCAAGCAGGCCGATGCCGGAGATGCGGCTTTGCATGCCGGGGAAGAATTCGGCCACCAAAGCGCGCGACAGCCCGATCGCCTCGAAGTTGCAGCCGCCGCGATACGAGGAGATAACGGAAATGCCCATCTTTGACATCACCTTGAGCAGGCCCTTGTCGACCGCCTTTTTATAACGCTGCACAGCCTCTTTCAGTGAGATCGCGCCGAACAGGCCGCGGCGGTGGCGGTCGGCGATGCTTTCCTGGGCCAGATAGGCGTTTACTGTCGTGGCGCCGACTCCGATCAGCACCGCGAAGTAATGCACATCCAGGCACTGCGCCGAGCGAACATTGAGACTTGTAAAGGTGCGCAGCGAGGAGCGTACCAGATGGGTGTGCACCCCTGCGGTGGCCAAAATCATCGGAATGCCGGCGCGCTCGGCGCAGACGCGTTCATCGGTGAGGATGACGTGGGTGGCGCCGGCGCGAACGCCCTCCTCCGCCTCGATCCGGATGCGTTCAAGCGCGGCGCGCAGGCCCGATTCCCCTTCGGCGACGGGGAAAGTGCAATCCACCTCGCAGGCGGCGGTTCGCATCATGGCGCGCATGGCGAGGAATTCGGCGTTTGACAACACCGGGCTTTCGAGCTGCAGCAGATCGCACTGGGTGCTGTCCTCCTCAAGCACGTTGCCGAGATTGCCAAGGCGGGTGCGCAAGGTCATCACCCGGCTTTCGCGCAGGCTGTCGATCGGCGGGTTGGTGACCTGGCTGAACGCCTGGCGGAAATAATGATGCAGGCCACGGAACTTCTCGCTGAGCACGGCAAGCGGCGTGTCGTCGCCCATCGAGCCTATGGCTTCGGCGCTGTCTTCCACCATCGGATGCAGGATCATTTCCAGATCCTCCATCGTGGTGCCGACGGCAAGCTGGCGGCGGCGCAGGTCTTCGCCGGTGACAAGCACCGGCTCGGGCGCGTCGGTGCGCACGATTTTATCGATCTCGATGATGCCACGGGCCCATTCGCCGAAGGGCTGGCGGGCGGACAGCATGTCCTTGATCTCTTCGTCGCCGAAGAATTGTGCGGTCTGTAGATCGACGCCGATGGTCTGGCCGGGACCGACGCGGCCCTTGGCGATGACTTCGCTTTCGTCGATCTTGACCATTCCGGTCTCGGAGCCGACCACCAACATGCCGTTGCGCGAGATCGAGTAGCGCAGCGGCCGCAGCCCGTTGCGGTCCAGCCCCGCGATCACCCATCTTCCGTCGGTGGCAGCGATGGCGGCCGGGCCGTCCCACGGCTCCATCACGGCGTTGCAGTATTGGAACAGGTCGCGATGCGCCCGCTTCATGGTGGCGTCCTGGCCGGTGCTGGCCGGGATCATCAGCGCCTTGGCCATCGGCGCGTCGCGGCCGGAGCGGATCAATACTTCGAACACGTTGTCGAGCGTGGCGGTGTCGGAGCCGCCGGCCTGGATGACAGGTTTGATGTCTTCCATGTAGGGGTCGAGTGCGGGGTCGGACAGCCGGGTTTCGTGGCTCCGCATCCAGTTGATGTTGCCCGAGACGGTGTTGATCTCGCCATTGTGCGCAAGCGTGCGAAACGGCTGCGCCAGCTTCCAGGTGGGGAAGGTGTTGGTGCTGTAGCGCTGGTGGTAGATGGCAAAACGCGAGATGAAGCGCGGGTCGAGCAGGTCGGGGTAGAAATCCGTCAGGCTCGCGGCCAGGAACATGCCTTTGTAGATGATCGAGCGACAGGACAGCGAGCAGAAGTAAAGCTCGGCGATCTGCGCTGCGATGGCCTGCTTTTCGATGCGGCGGCGGATGACGAACAGGTCGCGCTCGAAATCGGCCTCGGCCACGTCGCGCGGGTTGGCGATCATGATCTGCTCGATCTCGGGCCGCGTGGCGTTGGCCTTCTCGCCGATGCAGGCGACGTTGATCGGCACCTGGCGCCAGCCATAGATGGCATAGCCCATCGCGAGGATCTCGGATTCCACGATCTGGCGGCAACGCTCCTGGGCGCCGAGATCGGTCTTGGGCAGGAACACCTGGCCCACGCCGATGGGGTTGCCGCCATCGGCCACGCTGCGGACCTTGTGGCCGCCGCGCTCCACCGCGTCGATGAAGAAGTCCTGCGGGATTTCGACGTGGATGCCGGCGCCGTCGCCGGTTTTGCCGTCGGCGTCCACCGCGCCGCGATGCCAGACCGCCTTCAGCGCGTTGATGCCGGCTTCCACCACGTCTCGGCGTCGCACGCCGTCGAGTGCGGCCACCAGGCCCACGCCGCAATTGTCGTGTTCCATGGACGGGTTGTAGGTGTCCGAGAGACGCTTGGCGTTGTCGTTCCAGGCCGCAACGAAGGCGGCGCCGGCGTCAGCCTGTGTCTCGGTCACGTGTGTCATCGTCTTTGGCTCCTCGGTGAAGTACTCTCCCGGCCGATGCCGGGAGAGTGAGGGTCGGATCAGAACTTGAGGCCGCGGGTGTGCAGCTCTTCGGCGTGTTTCTTGACGGCGTCCTGGAAGGTCTTCTGGCCCCATAGCTGGCCGGCCTGCAGGCTTTGCTGGTTGACCGCGGGAATGGTCTTGAGCAGGCGCTGACCGAGTGGGGTGGAATAGAAATCATGCAGGCCCTTGAGGTCGGCGGCGCTGAAATTGGCCGCCCAGGGCAGGATCAGCGAGGCCGTGAGATCGGGCAGTGCGGCGTTGAAGTCGGGCATCAGCACTTCGTCGACGACGGTGGCGGCCTCGTCGACGGACTTGCCGCTGGCCTGGATGGTCGCCTGGATGAGCTGGGTGCGCATCGCCTGCAGCAGGCCGCGGGTCTGGGTGGGGATGTTGAGCATATCGGCCATCGCGCGGGCCTCCCTCAGCGAGGCCTCCGACGGCTGCGGCAGCGGCGGCGGCGCAGGCACAGCCGGGGGCGACGCAGCGGGGGAAGGCGCAGCGGGGGAAGGCGCAGCGGGGGCTTGGGCCATGGCGGGCGAGAACGCTGATGCGGCGAGCAGGGACACCGCGGCGAGAAGGCTCTTTGAACGCATGTTATTCACTCCGCCGCCACCGCGATGGTGGCGTTGTGCTGTATATATGCGTGAATCTGATCGGCTGCATCACGGCCGTCCTTGATGGCCCAAACCACCAGCGAGGCGCCGCGCACGATGTCGCCAGCGGCAAACACCCCGGGCAGGCTGGTCATGAAGGTCTTGTGATCGATCTTCAGCGTGCCCCAGCGCGACACCGCCAATTCCGGCGCGCCGAATGCGGTGGGAACATCCTCAGGATCGAAGCCGAGGGCTTTGATGACCAGATCGGCCTGCAGGTTAAAATGGCTCCCGTCCATCGGCTCGACCGATTGCCGGCCGGAGGCGTCGGGCAGGCCAAGATGCATCTGCGCGGCGCGCACGGCTGTGACGGTGGTATCGCCCAGGAACGCCTCGGGGCCGGCGAGCCAGACGAACTCGATCCCTTCCTCCTCGGCGTTCTTCACCTCGCGCATGGAGCCGGGCATGTTCGCCTTGTCGCGGCGATAGAGGCATTTTACCGATGCCGCACCCTGGCGGACCGCGGTGCGCACGCAGTCCATCGCGGTGTCGCCGCCGCCGATCACCACCACGTGGCGGCCTGCGGCGTTCAAGGTGCCGTCGGCGAATTCGGGCACATCATCGCCCAGGCCCTGCCGGTTGGACGCGGTGAGGAAATCCAGCGCCGGGACGATGCCGGACAAGCCTGCGCCGGGGCCGCCGATGTCGCGCGATTTGTAAACCCCGGTGGCGATCAGCACCGCGTCGTGCTGCGAACGCAGGTCGGCGAAACTGGTGCTGCCGCCGATATCCGCGCCAAGATGGAAGACGATACCGCCCTCCTCCAGCAGTTTCCAGCGGCGGATGACGATCTCCTTCTCCAGCTTGAAGCCGGGAATTCCGTAGATCATGAGGCCGCCGACGCGGTCGTAGCGATCGTAGACATGCACCTGGTAGCCCTGCCGGCGCAGCATCTCTGCCGCTGCCAGCCCGCCGGGGCCGGCGCCCACGATGCCGATGGACTGGGTGCGTTCCTGGCGGGGGACGATCGGCTTAACCCAGCCCTTCTCGAAGGCGGTGTCGGTGATGAAACGCTCCACCGCACCGATGGTGACGCTGTCGAATCCCTTTTCGATGACACAGTTGCCCTCGCACAGGCGGTCCTGCGGGCAGATGCGGCCGCAGATCTCGGGGAAATTGTTGGTGGCGGACGAAACCTCATACGCCTCCTCCAGCCGACCTTCGGCGGTGAGCTTCAGCCAATCGGGGATATTGTTCTGCAGCGGGCAATGCACCTGGCAGAATGGCACGCCGCACTGGCTACACCGGCTGGCCTGGGCTTCGGCGCGGGGCTTGTCGAAATCCTGGTAGATTTCGTTAAAATCCTCGCGCCGTGTTTCCACATCACGCTTCTCGGGCGTCTGCTGCGGCAGGCGGACGAATTGCAGCATGCGTTCGGCCATGGCGAGGTCTCCGCTCGAAACTGGTGGTGGAAAGTGTGGTAGCCGTCAAAATCCACCAGCGCGAGCACATTTACAGCAATTAGGTCAGCAATGCTGCCTTTGTTGATGCAACTCTGTCAGGCGATGCCGTGCGGGTGCGGTTTCGTTCCACTTAAATGTCCGCTTTCGGCCCTATCGATCAGGTGGGCTTGCGTGCGCCACCAGGACGGTAGCGCGCGAGATAGCCCGGCACGATCTGGTCCATCGGCGTGGCCACAACGCCAAGGGCGGCCAGACCAGGACGCGTGGTGGTGACATTGTCGCGGGCCAGGAGGATGAGCTGGTCGCGCGTCAGCGGCTTGCCTGGAATATGCTCCATGATGCGCGCCTGGATCTGCGCCACACCATCAGGGATGTTGACCAGCAGGCGCGTGCGCCCGACCAGTTCCAGCACCCAGGCAATCAGCTCACGGAAGGTCTTCACGTCCGGACCACCCAGCTCATAGGTCTGTCCTGCGGCGGCTGGGCTGGCGATCGCCGCCATGACGGCATCCGCGACATCGCCGACATAGACCGGCTGGAAGCGCGTGTTGCCGGATATGACGGGCATGATCGGCGAGATCGAGGCGATTGCGGCGAAGCGGTTGAAGAACTGGTCCTCGGCACCGAAGACCAGCGACGGGCGCAGGATGGTGGCAGACGGAAAGGCCGCGCGCACCGCCGCCTCGCCCTTGGCCTTTGACGACGCGTAAAGGCTGGCACTGGCGGCATCGGCCCCGATCGCCGAAAGCTGGACCAGATGCGCCACGCCGGCTGAGGCGGACGCGCGCGCCACGCGGCCGGCGCCCTCTTCCTGAATTCGGGTGAAATCGCCCGGCCGCCGCTCGGCCAGGATGCCCACGAGGTTAACCACCACCGCAGCACCTTCGACCGCGCGCGCCACGCCGGCATCGTCGGTGACGGTTGCCTGCAATGGCACGATCTGGCCGACGCCGCCCATCGGACGCAGGAACATCGCGGCCTCGGTGTCGCGCACGGCCACACGCACCACGTAGCCGGCGGCGGCAAGGCGCTTGACCACGTAGCGGCCCAGGAAGCCAGAGCCGCCGAACACGGTTGCGACTTTCCGGGCGGTGGACTGGGGGTGCGCGGGATTTTCCATAGGGTCGTCGCTCCACAAAAAGGCCGGGTTGCGCCGCATCTCCGTGACGGGAAGCAGCACCACGGAATTGCATGTGTGATAGGCGCTGGCGGTGGCAACCTCAAGGTTTGGCGGTTTTGCGAAAAGCGATCCACAGATTGCCTGTTGACGCGGTGGGGCGTGGGGGGGTATCTCGCCGCTCCATTGCAAGACCGCCGCTTTCGGATCTTGCTGGATGCCCAGATGGCGGAATTGGTAGACGCGCAGGTTTCAGGTACCTGTGGTAGTAATATCGTGGAGGTTCGAGTCCTCTTCTGGGCACCAATTGTCTGAGACACGATGGCGCGGCCAGACATAACCGTCTGATGCCGCGTTTTTTGTGCCCAGGCTTCCTGACGCAACCGGGCTCCTGACACATCGGACCTCCTATGGCGGGCATCATCCAGTTCATGGCAAACGCAACCATTCATCTGCACCGCAACGACCTGCCGGCGAGCCTCGATCTCGGCCGGGTCATTGCCGTCGACACCGAGGCCATGGGGCTTAATCCGCATCGTGACCGGCTGTGCCTGGTGCAGATCTCCGCCGGCGACGGCCATGTGCACCTGGTGCAGCTGATCCCCACCGCCCTGGGTGGCCATGGCTACGATGCACCCAACCTGGCGCGGCTGATGGCCGATACCTCCGTGGTCAAGCTGATGCATTTCGCCCGCTTCGACGTGGCGCTGATGCAGCATGCGTTGGGCATCACCGTGGCCCCGGTGAAATGCACCAAGATCGCCGCCAAGCTGATCCGCACCTTCACGGACCGCCACGGCCTGAAGGATCTGTGCCGCGAGCTGCTGGGCGTGGAAATCTCCAAGCAGCAGCAAACATCGGACTGGGGGGCGGTTGAGCTGTCCGCCGAGCAGATGGCCTACGCGGCCTCGGATGTGCTGCATCTGCATGCGCTTTGGGCCCGGATGGAGGCGCTGCTGGTGCGCGAGGGACGGCTGGAGCTGGCGGAATCGTGCTTTGCCTTCCTGCCGACGCGCTGCCGGCTGGACCTGCTTGGCTACGACGCGCCGGATATCTTCGCGCATTGATGATTTCGCCGCTGTGCGGAGCGCACAATGAATTGCGATGACGGATCGACCGCCACCCGGTAGCGGTTCGTTACCAGAGATTAGGGTGCGTCGCGTCCGCGTTCGGCGCTAATACCTTCCTATTCAGTGTGCCCGCAGTCTGGAGCAGATGTCCCGCGATGAACGCCCACATGACAGCCGTATGTGCCGAGCCCTCGGTTCAGACGCTCAATGATGCCGATCTTGACGTCGCGCGCGCGGTTCTGGCCGCCGAGGCTGCTGGATTGGCTGCGTTGGCGGCGGCGCTTGACGGGAAATTCGCCAAGGCGGTGAGCCTGCTCGATGGCCGCAGGGGCGGCGCGTGTCGTGTTGTGGTGTCTGGCATGGGCAAATCCGGCCATGTTGCCCGCAAGATCGCGGCAACCCTGGCTTCGACCGGCACAACGGCGATGTTCGTGCATCCGGCGGAGGCGTCGCATGGCGATCTGGGCATGATCGTGGCGGGGGACGCGGTTCTGGCGCTGTCCAATTCGGGCGAGACCGCCGAGCTGGCCGATCTGGTGGGGCATACACGGCGCTTCGGCATTCCCCTGGTGGTGATCACCGGACGGGCCGACAGCACGCTGGCCCGGGCGGCCGATGTGGCGCTTGTGCTGCCGCCCGCGCCGGAGGCCTGCCCGCTGGGCCTGGCGCCCACCACCAGCACAACCATGCAGCTGGCGCTTGGTGACGCGCTGGCGGTGGCGCTGCTGACGCGGCGCGGCTTTGATGCCACCGATTTTCGCGTGTTCCATCCCGGCGGCAAGCTGGGCGCCCGGCTGCGCCGGGTCCGTGATCTTATGCATGGCCCGGACAGCCTGCCGCTGGCGCCGCTTGGGCTTGCGATGCACCAGGCGCTGCTGCTGATGACCGAGAAGCGTTTCGGATGCCTGGGCGTGGTCGACGCCCAGGGCTTGCTCGCCGGCGTCATCACCGACGGCGATCTGCGTCGTTCCATGGGCCCCACGCTGCTGGAGCAGCAGGCCTGCGCCATCATGACCCGAATGCCCGTGACGATCGGTGCCGAGGCACTGGCTGCCGAGGCCCTGCTGCTGATGAACGATCCGCAGCGGCCGGTGACGGCGCTGTTCGTGGTGGACGCGCGTGGCGCACCGATCGGCATTCTGCATATCCACGATCTGTTGCGTGCCGGTGTGGTGTGAGCGATGGAATGACGATCACGCCCCTCAAGATCGCCCGGCCCAGCCCGCGAAGCGTGGAGCCCCCACGCCCCCGCCCTGCTCCCCGTTCTGCGCCCCGCCCTGCTCCCAGCGCAAGGAACATTGCGCGGCGTCGCTGGCTGGTGCTGATCGCCAAGCGCGTGCTGCCGGTGGCGGCCTTAGCACTGCTGACCAGCGTGGCGCTGTGGCCGGAACTGAGCAAGGACGCCGCCACCGCGCGCATGGCGTTCCGGCGCGGGACGGTGGAACCTGAGAACGGCCAGCTCACGCAGGCGCGCTACAACGGGGTGGACGACGGGGGCCGCCCCTACACGATCACCGCCGACACCGCCCACCAGGTGACGCCGGACCGCATCAACCTGCAGGCGCCGGTCGGCGACGTGACGTTGGGCAACAACGTGTGGCTGCGCGGCAAGTCCCGCGAGGGCGTGTATATGCAGCAGCAGGGCCTGCTCGACCTGTCGGGCGACGTGTGGCTGTACCGCGATGACGGCACGATGCTGCAGACCGACGCCGCCACGCTGGACGTGAAGGCGAACGCGGCGGTCTCCTCAGCGAAGGTGCACGTGGAAGGCCCGTTCGGGACGTTGGATGCACAGGGATTCAGCCTGTTCGAGGGCGGCGCCGTGATGCAGTTCCATGGACCCAGCCGATTGGTGCTGAACGGGAGCACAAGGCGATGAAGCGCCTCGTGCTTTTTGTCGCCGTTGCGTTTTGGCCTGCTATGTCAGCGGCCCAGCCGATCGACCTGTCCGGCGGCGGGCCGGTGGAGATCACCTCGCTCGGCGGGCTGGAGGTGCGCGACCAGGAGCAGGTGGCCATCGCGTCTGGCGATGCCCGCGCCACACGCGGCAATGTGACGGTGCTGGCCGACCGGCTGGTGGCGCGCTATCGCAGGAAGGCGGATCCGGCAGGTGCTGGCGCGGTTGCCCCTGCTAAAGGCTCAGAGGATCCGACCAATCCGGAAAATGGCGGCAAGGAAGTCTATCGGCTGGAGGCGCACGGCCATGTCCGTATTCTGACCGAGACCGACGAAGCGGTCGGTGACGATGCGATCTATGACATCGACCAGGCGGTGTTGATTCTGACGGGCAAGAACCTGAAGCTCACCACGCCGCAGCAGGTGCTGACGGCGCGGGACAGCATGGAATACTGGTCGGCCCTGCATATGGCGGTGGGCCGCGGCAACGCCGTGGTTGTAACGACCGACCAGCGGCGGTTGGCGGCGGATATTCTTGTGGCCTACACCACCGCCGCCGATGACCCGAAGGCCGCGCCAGCCTCGGCCAGTAACCCGAAGGCCGCGCCAGCCGCGGCCAATAACCCTAAGGCCGCGCCAGCCGCGGCCAATAACCCTAAGGCCGCGCCAGCCGCGGCCGGGCCCGGCGATCCGGCGCTCGATTCCGGCAAGCTCAAGCGGATCGACGCGTTCGGAAATGTGGAGGTACGCTCACCGGTGGATATCGTCCGCGGTGATCGCGGCAGCTACATTCCGGCAACCGAAATTGCCCGCGTGGTGGACCATGTGCGCGTCACTCATCTTGGCAGCCAGGTGAACGGCGCGGCCGCCGACATCAACATGAAGACCGGCATCGCGCGGATCGCCGCCAGCGCGGGCAGCCGGGTGCAGGGGCTGATCGTTCCCAAGGACACCAGGGACGTGCAGGGCAAGACGGATCCGCCGGGCCAGCAGGGGAAGCCCGCAAAGCCATGAACGAAATCATGGGCCTGCCCAATGGCGCACGTCTTGGCGACCAGCCAAACGCGTCGTTGACCCCGGTGCTGGCCGGACCGGGCATGGGGCTGGTCGCCAGCGGCGTGGGCAAGACCTACAAGAAGCGCCCTGTGGTGCGAAACGTGACGATCCAGGTGCGTCGCGGGGAGGCGGTGGGCGTGCTGGGGCCGAACGGCGCTGGCAAGACCACCACATTCTATATGATCGTGGGCCTGGTGCGGCCGGATACCGGCTCGATCAGCCTTGACGGCCAGAACATCACCACGCTGCCGATGTATCGCAGGGCGCGGCTGGGGATAGGCTATCTGCCGCAGGAGGCCAGCGTGTTTCGCGGGCTGAACGTGGAGCAGAACATCATGGCCGCATTGGAGGTGGTGGAGCCTGATCGCACCGAGCGGGAGCGGATGCTGGACGAGCTGCTGGGCGAGTTCGGCATCGGCCATCTGCGCCGCACGCCCGCCCTGGCGCTGTCCGGCGGCGAGCGGCGCAGGGTGGAAATTGCCCGCGCCTTGGCCACGCATCCGAGCTACGTGCTGCTGGACGAGCCGCTGGCGGGCATCGATCCGATCGCGGTGGGCGAAATTCGTGATCTGGTGTCGCATCTGAAGCATCGCGGCATCGGCGTGCTGATCACCGACCACAATGTGCGCGAGACGCTGGAGATCATCGATCGCGCCTACATCATGCATGACGGCCAAGTGCTGATGGAGGGCCGGCCGCATGAGGTGGTGGCGCATGAGGGCGTTCGGCGCGTTTACCTTGGCGAAAGGTTTTCGCTTTAAGGTGCAGGCAAGAGCCGGACCGGATTTGTGCACGCTTCTTGCTCGGCAATGGGTGTGAGCTCTGGACAATCCGGCATTGCTGCGCTGCAGTAACCGCGGCGAAATTTTTCGCCGGATCGGGAGACCCATGCATGGCGATAGGCCCCCGCCTGGATCTTCGCCAGTCGCAATCGCTGGTAATGACCCCCCAGCTGCGGCAGGCCATCAAGCTGCTGCAGTTCACCAACCTGGAAGTATCGTCGTTCATCGACGAGGAGTTGGAGCGCAATCCGCTGCTGGAGCGCGATGACGGTGTGAGCTTGGTGCCGCTGGAGCGACCGGCCATCGACCAGGTGGCACCGCGCGCGGCAGAGCCGGAGTCGATGGAACAGGCTGTCCAGAGTGCTGACGGACCACTGGCCGACGCGCTGGCGACACCGGCTGCGGAGATGGCCGAATACGCCGAGACCTACGATCCCGGTGGCGCCGGAGACGGCGCGGGGCGCGGCGGCTCCCAAAGTTTCGAAACCGATGACCGTTCGATCGACGACTTTGCTGAAATGGGCAAGACGCTGCGCGAATATCTGGGCGAGCAGCTGCGGCTGTCGTTTGCCGATCGTGCCGACCGGCTGATCGGTGCGCATCTGATCGCGCTGCTGGAGCCGTCCGGCCGTCTGTCTGCCCCACCAGAGGCGCTTGCCACCGCGATGGGCTGCGATATTGGGGTGATCGAGGCGGTGCGGGCGCGGATGATGCGGTTTGATCCGGTTGGCATGTTTGCGCGAGATCTGCGGGAATGCCTGGCGGTGCAGCTGATGGAGAAGAACCGGTTTGACCCGGCGATATCAAGGCTGCTCGATAATCTTGATCTGCTGGCCAAGCGCGACCTGCGCCGGCTGATGCAGCTGTGCGAGGTCGATTCAGCCGACCTCGCGGAAATGATCGCCGAGATCCGCCGGCTGGACCCGAAGCCGGGGGCCGCCTGGGACAGCACGCCGTTGATACCGGTGATTCCAGACGTGCTGATGCGGGCGGCGCCGGATGGCGTGTGGCTGCTGGAGTTGAACCCCGAGACGATGCCGCGTGTGCTGGTGAACCAGACCTTTACTGCCCGCGTGCTGCCGCGTTGCACACGCGAGGAACGCAGCTTTCTTGCGGAAAAGCTGCAGACCGCGAATTGGTTGGTAAAATCGCTGCAGCAGCGTGCGCAGACGATTTTGAAGGTATCCGCTGAGATCATCCGCCAGCAGGATGGCTTCTTTCGCATGGGCGTGGGGCATTTGCGACCGCTGATCCTGCGCGACATCGCCGACGCTGTGGAACTGCACGAGAGCACCGTCAGCCGGGTGACGGCGGGCAAATACATCGCAACGCCGCGCGGCATCTATGAACTTAAATACTTTTTCACAACCGCTATCGCGGGCACGCACGGCGGCGAAACCCACTCCGCAGAAGCGGTTCGCCACCGGATTCGAGCCATGGTGGCGGGTGAGAGCGCCAATGGCATCCTGTCGGATGACGGCATTGTACTGTCCCTGCGACGAGAAGGCGTGGACATCGCGCGCCGGACCGTGGCCAAATACCGGGATGCGCTGCGCATACCAAGTTCGGTGCAGCGCAAACGGGAGAAGGCCGAGCCGGTCTGACACCAATGCCCCCGCCGTACAAGGGGCGATGCCAGGCGGCAGGCGGTCCCGAACTACGGCATGGGGTCGACGCGCATGCAAATTACGGTCTCTGGCAAACAGGTTGAGATGTCTGACGCGTTGCGCACACGGGTGGCAACGCAGCTGGACGCGATAGCGGGCAAGTATTTCGACACCGCTCTTGAGGCGCATGTCACGTTCAGCAGGGCGCGCAGCTTCTTCACGTGCGACATCAACGTGCATGCCGCCCGCGGGTTGATGCTGCGCGGCGAGGGCGAGGCGGCAGATGCCAACTCCGCGTTCGACGACGCGGCCGAACATATCGCCAAGCGCCTGCGCCGATATCGACGCCGGGTGAACGAGCATGCGCGCGACATTGCCGGCAAGGAGCGCCCGCAGGCCGCGCGCCAGTATATTCTGCGCCAGGAGGAGGAAGAGCCCGCACCGGCAAACGGTGTGGCGGTCGCCGCTGCAACCTATGCCACCGTTATCGCGGAGACGCCGGCCGAGATCTCCAGCCTCACGGTGAGCGATGCCGTGATGCGGATGGACCTGGCCGACCAGCCGTTGATGATGTTCCGCAATTCAGCCACCGGTGAGTTGAACGTGGTGTATCGCCGCAGCGACGGGCATATCGGCTGGATTGACCCCACGGCCGCTTCTTAGAGCGCGATGATTTTGGGTAGAGTCAAAATCATCACGCTCTAGCCTTTTGTTTTATCGATCATGTTTATGCGCTTGGGTGAAGCAACCCAAACGCATCATGATCTAAGGCAATATCGACAGAGATTGAGGCAGCCGTGCGATAAAATCGCTCGGTAAGATCAATGGCTAAAGCGCGTTACACCCACCCTGTCATGGATGGGTGTAACAAGCGGCATCATTCAAAGCCTGCCGACGAAAACTGCCACACCGGCTGAAACCAAAAGCGTGGCCAGCGCCAGCATTGGGCTGACCATGCGGGGCGCGCGCGTGGCAGCCGGCAGCTTTTTCTTGCCGGTGACCATCGGGCGGACGAGATTTTGCCCCTTCAGGACCAGATAGGCGAGGACTGCCACCACATGCAGCCCGATCAGGGCGGCAAGTGCGTTGAAGATCATGCCATGCCACCCGGACAGCATATCGCTGGTGGTTTTGGCTACAAACTGCGCCAACGGGCCTTCATTGATGCCGTCGTCGTTTGCGTAGAGCCCGGTCACGACCTGTGCCAGCAACACAAGCAACATTGCCAGCACCATCCAGCCGCCGGCGGCGTTATGGCCAACTTCGGTATCCGGCTCGCGCCTGCGGATGTGGCCGAGATTGTGAAGGGCCGCGAGCGGGCTGCGCAAGAATCTTGCGAAGCGCGAGGTGTCGCTA
>JBBROR010000003.1:0-42156 GCA_038229175.1 Acetobacterales bacterium
ATCCATGCGCGCCGATGAAGCCCCGCACCAGTCGCACGGCCTCGATATCTTCGCCCGCACCCATGCCGCCCCGGTCCAGAAGCCAGGCGGCGAAACATGCGGCAGCGGCTCGGCTGGCCTCACCCTCCGGCCATGGCACCACGCCATAGGCCCGTGCCAGCTCTCCGGCCGCTGCAACCACACCGAACCGCTTGCACACGCTCGATACTTGGCCATCCGCGCCGGGCGGCAGGTGTTTGACCGTGAAGGTATCGCGCCACGCCACCAAAAGCCCCACAAGGCCCTCAGGGTCTGTTCCCCTATCTGCCGCCAACTTTGCGAGGAAGGCCCGTGCTGCGGTGCCGTAGAACCGTTGGGATGCGGCAGACAGATGGCTTGCCAGCGCCCCCGATGTCAGGAAGTGGTGCAGGCTTTGGAACGCTCCCAAACCGGCCCCAGCATCCGCCGGCAGCCCCACGAAGCGGACTTCCTGCCCGGCCATGGGGGACAGCCCGGCCTCGCTCATCTTGGCGGCAAGCGTGATTTCCCCAGTGCTTAGGAACAGCGTGCGCCATTGCTTGACCTTGCGTGCCGCACCGGATCGATCCGCGCGGGCCTTCCCGGTTCCGTTGGCGAGCATGTAAGCCACGTCCGACACGTCCTTGCCGTTCGCCTGCCCCAATTCGTCCAGACACAAGAGCGTGTCGGATGTCATGGTCGCCACGCCTTCAAGCCCGTTCGCGGTGGTGCGCCATTGGCGAACCTGCTTTTCCGGATTGCCCCAAACGCTCGCGCCGCACCGCAGCACCGTGGTCTTGCCGGTCTGTGATCCGCCGAAGATGTGAAAGCCGCCGGACGCCTCCCCCAAAACGTAAAGCAGCGGCGCGGCGAAGCCGGCAGCGATGGCAAGCGCCACCAGGTCATTGCCCACGGCAAGGGCGGCTATCTCGGTTTGCCACTCGTTCAGGGTGCCGCCCTCTTGATAGGCTGTCTCTCCGCCTGCCGTCTCTGCCTGCAAGATCACGTCATCGGCGGCCGGGCCGAAAGCCTCCCCATCCGGCAGAACGAAGCAGGCGCGGCCCGCCACGTCATGCCAGCCCGTCCGGTCAACGCATCGCAGGCGGCGCGGATGGCGCACGGTGCCGATGAACCGTTTCAGCAATTCATGCGCCCTGCCGCCGGTGCCGCAGACGAGTCCGGCATCATGAAACTCGCCTGCCAGCACTCCGCCGTCACCATGGGCCATGCGCTGCGGCACGCTCCATCGATGCGCGCGGTCGTCACGGTCCTGCCAGCGCACCACCATCCCCCAGCCGTGCCCGGTGCCATCGTTCGCTTCGCCAAGCACCTCGAACGGCGCTGCCACGAACACGGGCGGCGGATCGTCGTCCTTGCCGTTGGGCTCGGGATAGAACCACAGGCCCGGTTGGCGCGCCTGCATCCGCATTTGGAAACCGTGCGGCAGCGTCAGGCCCTCCGCCGGGCCATCCGCAATCGGCTGGGCTGCCAGCAACATTTCGGCAAGCATGGCCTCCGTCACGCCGTCCGGCAGCCCATCCGCCAAGTCCCAGCTTTCTGGCCATTCCTCTGGGATCGCCACCACCGCAACCGAGGCAGCCACGGCCCGCGTGGCCAGCTCCGTCACGTCCTTGGCGTAGCGCGTGCCAGGCGTATCGTGATCTGGCCAGATCACCACCGCGCGGCCTGCCAGCGGGGACCACTCCGATTTGCCGGGGGCCTTTGCACCACCCATCGATGTGATGGCCACGTAATCGGGAAACAGACTTTCGGCGGCAGTTGTCTTCTTCTCCCCTTCCACCAACAGCACGGGGGCATCAGGACGGGCGGCAAGACGGTCCAGGCCATGGAGCGGCCGGAGGGACAGATCGAACAGGCCCATGTGCCAGCCCGTGATGTCGCAAGCCTTGCTGCGTGCGGTGGTCCAGACGCGACGGCCATAGCGATAGGGCGGCGTCTCCTTGTCCGGCTCGCCTTTGGCGTCGACGAAATCGAACCGCGCCACCACCGCGAGAATCAAACCGACGGCGTCGTAATATGGCCAGAACGCGGATGCGGTGCCGTGCTTCGGATGGCGAAACTTTGCCAGGGTTGGCGGCGATGGCGGCGGCAGCGGCGTGAAGCTGTCCGGCGCGTCTTCGGCTTTCGACACCTCCGCCGGTGCTGCCTCGATAGACAAACATGCGAACGGGTCGGGCGTGTGCCCGGATGAACCGTCATCCATTGGATTGGCCCTCCCCGGCGATACCGAGCATGACGGCAACCCGTTGCGCTGCCTCCATCTGCTTCAATCCGAACAGGTAGGCCGCCAACGATATGGCATCGCCCCCTTTGTCCCCGGTGGCGAAATCGCACCACCGTCCGTTGCGGAGATTGACCTTGAACGAACCGGCTTCCCGGTCCCCACGTTTCGGGTTGCGAGCCACATACTCGGCACCCTCGGTCCTACCTTCCGGCAGCCATCGGGCAAGCAAGGCGGGGAGGTTGCGAAGCGCCACCGCAGCTATGGCGGGGAAGTCCAGGAAGGGATGGCTCATATCGCTGTACCTCCCCGTTCTTTAGGCAGGGATATTTTTTCAATATTTTCGACAGAAAAATATCTAGTTCCTGAGGGATCGAAAATTCTCTCAACTCGAAACCAATCTGTCGAGCACATCAGCTTCATCAGCTCGAGCACCCCGACACTGCAGAGATGTTTCATCAGTAGGCAGGCCACCTTTTCTGCCTGTGCGTTCCGGCGAGCGTTATCGGCAGCTTCTTCCTCCATGAATTTCCGACGCCGCTCTTGCTCGGCAAGTCTCTGCCGTTTTTCTTTATCCCGGTCTTTCTTGATCTGTTCGGCGGACTTCACAGTGTTGGCAAGTGCGCGGGCTTTTGTAGCGGTGGTCAGCCGTTCACGGATCACCTCCACCGACAAGGGAATTCCGGCCTCAAGCTCGGCCATGACCTTGTCGACAACCTCGGCGGGGCGGACGGCGCGGCCAATGCGTAGATCGTAGATGGAGGCAAATTCCCAAACTTTGTGGATTTTCCCACAATAAAACGTGCCGCGGTCATATAATTTTGGGCTGTTGTGTCTGACATCCCGAATTCGGCGCGTAACCAATTACCAAAGGCACCGTGCGGCAGCTTCGACTTTGTCGCGATAAGGTCTTTCCCGGTTTCGGTTACGGAAATGTGCAGACGGTATCTGATATTTTCCGCGATTGAGCGAGCTTCTGTAGCGATGAGAGGATCAATCAGCATATAATCAAATGAGCTATTAGTCGTATCAACTCTGTTCTCGAGTGTGGCGTCAGTGGGGACTTTGATGATGGCGGTCATGGTTTTACTCCAAGGCCAGCACGCCGTATTGGCAATCAGAACGCGGATCAGGTATCTTACAGCAGCTCAGCGAAGGCACCACACGATATCCGACCCGCCGGTCTGCGCCACATGCGCGGCCGGCGCTTTTCGTTTCGGATCAGCGGGCGGGGGAGATGGGAGCGGTGGGCAGCGACGCCCTAAAGGCAAACGCGTGGTCCAGGTCCACCAGGGACCGGCCCCCTGCCTTGACGATCCGCAATTCGCCTGCGCCGGCCATCCGATAGATAGAGCTTCGGCTCAATCCTAGGAGTTCAGTTGCTTTCAGGATTGGCGCAAATTTTGGCATGTTGCCGACGTGGGGATGGATATTATGAGTGGTCGCAGACATGTGTTTTCCGTTCCGGATATAGATCAATCACTGGAACGGCAGCAGAGCACCGTGCGGAAATCATTGACCCTGAATCTGGCTGGTCTATCCTTCCGCATGGTAGAACCTCGTAAGCCCTGCCACCGCCTAGCCTAAGCACGGCACCTTCCTTCGGTGTTCAAGACCGTTGGTTGGTGCCGTTTCTGTTCGCGAACCGACAGGTCGCGCGTCCAATTGAACATAATACTATCCTGGGGGGGGCCTCGCAAGTCAGTTCGGTTCCCGGAACAGAGCAAGTCAGTTAGGTTCCCGGGACAGATTAAAAACAATTGCAGAATTCCGGCAGTATTCAGTCAATTCAGCAAACTGCGAGCCGTCAAACCTCCCTCCCGCAGTCGATCATCCGCAACTCGAAATGCGCCATTTTCCCAGTTCCGGCCCGAACCCGAGTCCGAGTCCGAGTTCCTCGAAGTGATCAATCAGCGGCCCCCTGCCTGCTTGCGCCTGCAACGCGAGTTGCACCGCCCGGTCCAGGTTCCGCTGCCTCAGTTGCTGTACCAGCGCTTCCATCCGGCGGAGCTACTCTTTGCTCTGCGCCACCTCCTCCGACGTTTCCGGCCGCTCCGGTATCGCGGGCGGCAGGGGCATCACCTCCGGGGCGGCGGCACGGGTCTGGCGCTTGCGGCGGGCGGGCGTGGTAGTCTGGTCATCAACCTTGGTCATAGATGTCTTCTCCATCATGTCCGGGGCCAGGCCGGGCCAGGTGCTTCACCACCAGTCCGGCCGCCCCTCATTTGCCCGGAACCGCCGGGCGCAGATGCCTCACAACCTGTTCCCAAACGCGTTTTCTGATGGGAACACTAGGAACAGAGAGGTAGAACAGCCGAAAAAATGGCGGATTTCCGCCTGTTCCCACTGTTCCCACCGCGCCGGGTGCCAGTGGGAACAGATTTTCTCTGTAAAAATGGCGGTTTGCTGCGGGTTTGCCGGGCGTGTTCCCACTGTTCCCAGTGTTCCCACAAGAAAACACAACAGCGGCGCGGTGCGGACGAACGAACATCACCTCACCTCCCGGATGCGGCGAACGGTCGCGCTCTTGGCTTCGGTTCGGCCGCAATGGGTTGCCCAGTCCTCCATTAGCCGGCGGCGGCGATCCAACAGGTCGCCGCGCCGATAGGCCGCCTCCACTTTGTTCCCCACAGTATGGGCCAAGGCAGCTTCGGCAATGTCACCAGACACGCCGCTCTCCGAGGCCCAATCGCGGAACGTGCTGCGGAAGCCGTGCGGCGTGATGTCGGTCCGCTCCATCCGCCGAAGCAGAACCAACATGGCCATCTGTGACAGCGGGCGGCCCTTGATGGCACCGGGGAACACGAACGCCTCCCCCTTCGCATCGGATGCCGGCCGCAGCTTGGCCATCTCCCGCAGCACCGCCATAGCGGGGACGGAAAGGGGGACGCGGTGTTCCCGGCCTGCCTTCATCCTTTCCCCCGGCACCGTCCACAACTTCTCTGCCAGGTCTATCTCGCACCATCGCGCACCCAACGTTTCGCCGGTTCGGGCGGCTGTCAGGGCGGTAAATTCCAGCGCACGGGCTGCCCCAGCATCACGGGCGCGCAACAGCTTCACGAAGGCCTCCACCTCACGCCACGGCAACGCCGGATGGTGCTGCACCCGCGCCACCTTGGCACGTGCCGGCAGGATGTTGGCGAGGTGGCCACGCCACCGGGCGGGGTTCTCTCCGGTGCGCCAGTCCATCGTCTTGGCATAATCAAGCACCGCCTCGATCCGGCCGCGCACGCGGGTTGCCGTCTCGGGGATGGTGGTCCAGATCGGGGACAAGGCGGCCGTGACGTGTCTGGTTTCCACGTCACACACCGGCAGGTCGCCCATGAAGGGATAGGCGTAGGCTTCGAGTGTGGAAGTCCATTGCGCCCGGTGCTTCTCATTCCGCCAACCGGCCTCTTTGCCGGCCATCAGGGCTTCCGCCACGGCCTTGAACGTCTTTCCCCGCGCCTGCGCTGTATGTGCTTGTGCGGCGGCCTCAGCAGCCTTTCTTGCGCGTTCGTCTAGCGGATCGGTCCCCGCCTTCACCAGCCGCATCAGATCGGCGGCCTTATCACGGGCGGCTGCAAGGGAGACTTCGCCCGGCGCTGCGGACCCTAAGCCCAGTTCATGCCCTTTGCCGGCGATCTTGTAGCGGAGAAGCCAGAACCGGCCGCCGGACGGGCGCACCAGCAGGAACAGCCCGCCACCGTCGCCATGCCTGCCGGGCGGGGCGCTTTTGACCTTCAAGGCCGATAGCTGGTTTCTCAATCGCGGCACGTCATCCCCTCCGCCATTGCGAACCGTCCCCCGCTCCGTCCCCACCATAAACGTGGGATTGGAGGGGACGCAATGGAATAAGAGGGGACGTATTTAAGCCGAACCGGCCCTAAGTTATGTAGTAACCTGTTGAGTTTGTGTTATCATGGGATATTCTGGGATAATAATACTACGGACCTCTCCTCCGCCAAACTCCGATACAATATTTGGGTTTTTTGTCCGAACCCGGGAACCTCCTGCCCACAATCCCCACCTACGTCCGCATCGTAGACGCATCTGTGGCCTTTTGCGGCTTGCCGTTGCACCGGCTCAGACGATGTGAGCCTCACGGACAAGTCGCTCACCTTCTCGAATGTAACGCTCGACAGCCTGCTGACAAACGTTCCGAGCCTGATTGGCGATCTGCGCTCCGATCACGCCGGGGAAACTGGCGGCGTGATAATCTCTCGCGGCATTCTTGCCGGCTCCCGAGACCCTGCCGTGCGTGCGTTTGCAAGCGCACACCTGGCGGCCGAATAACAGCATCTCGCGCTGATGGACGACTTGCTGCCCCGTCGGCCACGCAGCATATTGCTTCCCGTCTGGTGTGTTGCCGGATGGCCGACAGGTTTTCTGCCGGCCCTGGCCGGGTCAAATGTGGCCTATGCCACCATCGACGCCGTCGAGACCTTTGTGGATCATCATTACGAAGAGCAGATCGGGAAGCTTCCGGAACACGGGCCAGGTGGTGCACTTCGCGTCCTCCTGGTCGAATGCCAGGCAGACGAGGTGCATCACCGCGAGGAGGCACGTGGGCTGACCGCAGCGCGACGTGGCGCTTTGTTGAGGGCCAGGAGCTGGGCGGTTGGGTTCGGCAGCGCCCGCGCCGTGGCGGCGGCCAGAAGGGTCTGATCTTTGGATAATCGGCTCCTGATTTACTACGATGGCGGCTGCCCGGTGTGCTCCCGCGAAGTAGCATTCTAACAGCAGCGTCCCAGGCCACAGGATTTTGAGTGGGTGGACGTCAGCAGTGGCGATCCGGTGGTTCTGGGGCCGGGCCTGACCCGTGAAGCGGTCTTGGCACGCATGCACGTGCGAACTCAGGATGGCGTGTTGCACAGCGGGGCAGCGGCGTTTGCCGAGCTTTGGCGACGCATGCCTGGCTTTTGCTGGCTTGGTCACCTCAGCGTCGTGCCTCCGTTCACCTCCTGCGCGGAGGCTGCATACCGTGTTTTTCTCGTTGCTCGGAAGCTTGGGCGTTGAACGCGGGCGCTTCGCCCGCGGACGAATACTGCGGACAATACCGCCCCACGTCTGGATCGCAAGGTGCGTCCGCTGGCGTCAGAACCGGTGTTCCCGGCGGCGGATCCACGCCATAAACTAGCCGGCTCATCGCTGCAGTCTGCGTCCACGCTTTGTGTGCCACGGCATCATCGACATGGATTTCAGCGATCGCGTCGAGCCGGATCTGCAGGCACGCTGATGCATCGTAGACGTGAAGCGCCACACCGGGGCTTGCCTGGATCTCGTCAGCCTTGAGTGAACGCCGATCGGTGTGGATCGTCAAACAACGTGTGGCTGGGTCAAAGCCGCGCAGCACGACGGTTAGAAGACACGGAAGTCCCGCCGCGTTCACAGTGGCCAGCGTTGGAGTGCGAAAGGCGCTTCGGCGATCGGCCACGCCGCGGCTGAAAAGGCGCAATGCGGCTGCCTGCATCTCGTCGAGCGAATAGGCATGGGATGAACGCTCACGCATCAAAGTTGCAGATGGACGAGAACGCCGGCAGCGGCGGCGAGCTGCGGGACATTGACGACAACCGAAACGCGATGCCCGCGATCAAAGACTTGTTTTGCGCCATTTTCCCCGGCCTTTACCCGAGCACTTTGGCGGTGGATCGCGGGCATCAGGCCGAACATCAGCCAAGGTGTGATGATAGCGACACTCCCGATGATTGCGGCATCAACCGGCCGCTCCAGGCTGAGGGCGGCGGCACAAAGTCCCGATGTCACCGCCACATACCGATAATACCAGGGAAAAAGCGCGCACATGAACGGGCCTGCTTATGCCATCGGCCGGGTTATGCCGCAGCTCTCTGGTGGCGCTTCAGAGCACCGCCAGCATGCCCCCATCCACATAGATGATCTGGCCGTTCACATAATCGGACGCCTTGGATGCCAGGAATACCGCGGTGCCCACCAGCTCGTCCGGCCGGCCCCAGCGCCGCTGCGGCGTGCGGCCCTTCACCCAGGCGTCAAAGGTCGGATTGTCCATCAGCGCCTGGTTCATGTCGGTGATCATGTAGCCCGGCCCAATGGCGTTGGCCTGGATGCCCAGTTCGCCCCACTCGGCGGCCATCGCCTTGGTCAGCATCTTGATGCCGCCTTTGGCCACCGTGTAGGGCGCGATGGTGGCGCGCGCCAGTTCGCTGGTCAGCGACCCGATGTTGATCACCTTGCCGTGGCCGCGCGCCACCATGCGTTTGGCAGCTTCGCGGCCAATGACGAAGGCGCTGGTAAGGTTGGTCTCGATCACCCGGCGCCAATCCGCCGTCGCCAGCTCCAGCATCGGCTGGCGGTGCTGGATGCCGGCGTTGTTGATGAGGATGTCGATGTCGATGCCGGCTTCATCCAGCCGTGCGAATGCGGCCAGGACGGCGGTTTCGTCGGTTACGTCGAAGCAGGCTTCGTGCACGGTGTGGCCGGCTTCGCGCATCTCGGCGGCGGCGGTGGCGAGCCGGCCTGCATCGGCGCCGTTCAGAACGATGCCGGCGCCGCTGGCCGCCAGGCCCTCGGCCATTGCGCGCCCCAACCCGCGGGAGGAGCCGGTGATCAGCGCAATGCGGCCGGTGAGGTCAAACAACTGCGTGGACATAGGGGATTTTCCTAAACCGGGGTCGAAACCTGGGCGATCCAGTTGGCCAGGTTGTAGGTGTTGGACACGCGGCAGATAAGGCCTGCCCGGATCTCGAAGAACGCCCCGGCCGGCAGCACATAGGTTTGGCCATGCGCCGCCGGCAGCCCGGCATCTGATTGCAGATAGGTGCCGTGGACCACGAATTCCGCCGCGCCGCGGATGCCGGTGGGATCGACCATCACCACAAGGCCCGTCAGGCGCTCGCGGTAGGCGCGGTTCATGTGGCCGAGGAAGGTTTCGAACGCCGCGCGGCCGATCTCCCGCGCGCCCTGGTTGATGTCGTGCACGACGTCGTCGGTCAGCAGCGCCAGCATGCCGGCGGGGTCAGCTTCGTTGAAGGCGGCATAGTAGGCTTTGATCAGGGCCTCGGCGGTGGGCATTGGGATGGTTCCTGCTGGGTGGGATGGTGGACCTGGTCCACCCTAAATGTTGCTTGCCCCGTCATAGATCTGGCCCTGGGCAAGCAGCCTGGTGGTGCCAACCACCTCGTTGATCCCCGCCAGGTCGAGCATCTGCGGCCCGAACGCGGCGGTGCTGCCGGTTTGCACAAGGCTTGCGAAATACGCGCGCATGGCATGGGCCAGGGCGCGCACGGTGCCGCCGGGAAAGATCGCAATACGGTATCCGATGTTCTGCAATTCCTCGGTGCGCAGGATCGGCGTGCGCCCGCCCTCCACCATGTTCGCCAGCAGCGGCACGGCGCCCAACGTGCCGACGATGCGGCGCATCTGCTCCACGGTCTCCGGCGCCTCCACAAAGATCACATCCGCCCCTGCCTCGGCGAAACGCGAAGCGCGTTCCAGGGCGGCATCGAAGCCCTCCACCGCCACGGCATCGGTGCGGCCGATGATCAGCGTGGCCTCATCGTGCCGGGCATCGACGGCGGCCTTGATCTTGCCGACCATCTCGGGCGACGAGATCAACGCCTTGCCGGCAAGATGGCCGCACCGCTTCGGCATCACCTGGTCTTCGAGCTGGATGGCACTGGCACCGGCGCGTTCGAACATCCGCACCGTGCGCTGCACGTTGAGCGCATTGCCGAAGCCGTTATCAGCATCGACGATGATGGGCAACGGCACCCTGTCGCGCACCAGGGCCACCACTTCGGCGACCTCTGTCATGGCGACGAGGCCGATATCGGGCCGTCCCAGCCGCGTGTAGGCGATGTTGGCGCCGGACAAATATACCGCCTCCGCCCCCGCCTGCGTTGCCAGCAGGGCGGTCAGCGCGTCGTAGATGCCGGGGGCCAACAAAATATCCTGGCGCGCCAGCCGAAGCTTCAGGGAGTTGGGCATGTCGGTGGTTCCGTTGTGGGCGTGGCCCAGGGGCGGCGGTGGCGATCGGCGTCGGCAAAGGCTGCGATCGCGTCCTGATGGCTGCGTGTCAGGTCGAGGTCTTCCCAGCCGCGCAGCAGTTTGATGCGTGTCACCGGCTCCACCTGAAAACCGATATCGCCGATCAGGCAGTGTTCGAGGTCCACGTGCAGCCTGTTGTCTCCAGCTTGCAATCTTGCCAGCAGCGCCTCTGCCGCGTCCTCCGTCACCTGTGCTGCCAGCAGGCCATTGTTGCAGGCATTGGCGGCAAAGATGTCGCCGAAGCTGGGGGCGATGACGCATCTGATGCCGGCATCGACAAGCGCATACACCGCCGCTTCGCGCGAGGAGCCGCAGCCGAAATTGCGTCGTGCGACAACAATGCGCGCCCCGGCATAGGCGGGGTCATCGAGGGGGAAACCGGGCTTCGTGCGCATGTCGTGCAGCAGCAGATCGCCATAGCCCTGGGCGCGCGGCCGGCTCATGAAGCGGGCGGGGATCAGCTGGTCGGTGTCGATGTTGCTGTAGGGCAGCGGCACGGCGATGGCTTCGAGCCGGGTGAACGGCTGCATCAGGGCAGCTCCGTCAATGTGCGAACATCGGTCAGCAAGCCTGTCACGGCGGCGGCGGCGGCCATCGCAGGCGACATCAGGTGGGTGCGCGATCCCGGCCCTTGGCGGCCTTTGAAGTTGCGGTTGGTGGTGGACGCGCAGCGCTCCCCAGGTTCGGCGTGGTCGCCGTTCATGGCCACGCACATCGAGCAGCCGCTGTCGGCCCATTCCAGGCCAGCGGCGCGAAACACCACATCCAACCCCTCGCGCTCCGCCTGCGCCTTGACGCGTGACGACCCCGGCGACACTAGGCCGGGAATAACGGCGCGGCGTCCTGCCAGCACGGCGGCGGCCTGTCGCAAATCCTCAATGCGGCTGTTGGTGCAGGAGCCGATGAACACCCGGTCCACCCGCACATCGCCCAAAGGCTGCCCCGCCGACAGGCCCATATACGCCAACGCCTCCGCAATATGCGAGGCCCGCCCGGCATCCTGCTCCAAAGCGGGGTCGGGCAGAACAGCGGTGATCGGAAGAGCGTCCTCTGGGCTGATGCCCCAGGTGATCGTGGGCGCAATGGCAGCGGCGTCCATCTCGATGTCGCGGTCGAACACGGCGTCATCGTCGGTGACAAGCCCTGCCCAAGCGGCGGCGGCACGCGCCAGATCGGCACCCCCCGGCGCGAAATGCCGGCCCGTTACATACGCCAGCGTCACGGCATCCGGCGCCACCATGGCGCATTTGGCACCCGCCTCGATCGCCATGTTGCACAAGGTCATGCGCCCTTCCATCGAAAGCGCTGCGGTGGCCGGCCCAGCAAACTCAACCGCATGGCCCCGCGCGCCATCCGCGCCCATGGCGGCAATGACAAACAACGCCAGATCCTTCGCCGAAACACCCGGCCCCAGAAGGCCATGCACAATAATCCGCATGCGCAACGGCCGCTTCTGCCACAGCGTCTGCGTCATCAACACATGCGCCACGTCAGACGCCCCAATACCAAACGCCAACGCCCCGAACGCGCCATGGGTGGACGTGTGGCTGTCTCCGCATACAATGCTGAGCCCCGGCAAGGTCAGCCCCTGTTCCGGCCCCACCACATGCACAATCCCCTGCGCCGGATCGTCCAACCCAAACAGCCGCACATGATGCGCCGCCGTGTTATTCGAAAGCTGCGTTACCATCCGGCTGATCGCGGCATCACCGATCGGAGCGTGTCGCGCGCGCGTCGGCACGTAATGATCGGCCACCCCAAAGGTCAGATCCGGCCGCGCAACGGCGGCATCGCGCTGGCGCAATGTGGCGAAGGCGTGGTGGGAACCTTCGTGCACGAAATGCCGGTCGATCCACAGCAGCGCCTGGCCGTCGTCGCGGGTCAGCACAACGTGCTGGTTCCAAACCTTGTCGAACAGCGTCTCCCCAGCCACCCAAAGTCTCCCTGTGCCAAACCGGTCGGCCGAAGATGGCCATGCGCGCCGGGTTGACGCAACATGCCGGCGCGGCTCCAATCGCATGTTATATTTAATCCAGGAGAGCGCCGTGCTGACATCGCATTCCATCGGTCGCCGCAGCGCGCTGCGGGCCGCGGCCGCAATCTCCGTGCTGGCCGCCCCGCGCGTGCTGCGCGCCCAGCCGGCTGCCGTCAAAATAGGCATCCTGCAGCCCGTCACCGGCGCCCTGGCGCAGGACGGCGAACTCGGCCGGCTCGGCGCCACGCTCGCGATCGACGCCATCAACGCCGCCGGCGGCATCAAGTCGATGGGCGGCGCCAAGATCGAAATGGTGTTCGCCGACGCCCGCTCCAACCCGGAGGCCGCGACGCAGGAGGTGGAGCGGCTGCAGGCCGAGGGCGTGTCTGCCATCGTGGGCGGCTTTGCGAGCCCCATCTGCCTCGCCGCCAGCCAGGCCGCTTCGCGTTATGATCTGCCCTATATCGTGGACGTGGGCGTGGCCGACAGCATCGTCTCACGCGGGCTGGCCAACACGTTCCGCTTCGCGCCGGGGTTCGGCAGCTTCACGTCGGTGGCCATCGCCAACCTCGCAGCGCTGATTGCGGCCAGCGGCAAGCCCGTCAAGACCGTGGTGCTGGTGCATGAGGACGGCCTGTTCGGCGCGGGCCTTGCCAAGCTGATGAACGCCGAACTGCCAAAAATCGGCCTGGAGGTGCTGGAGACAATCCCGCATCCCACGCCGTCACGCGACATGGCCAACGTGGCGCTGCGCATCCGCGCGCTGAACCCGGACCTTGTGATCCCGTCGAGCTACTACAACGAGTTCGTGCTCCTGGCGCGCACCATGCAGCAGCAGCGCATCCGACCGAAGGGCATCTACGCGGTGCTGAACGGGGCGGCATCGAACTACCGCTTCGTGAAGGAATTCCCGGAAGCCGCCAACCTGGTGATGGACTGCAACCACTGGTTCCACCCCACCAACCCGCTCGCGCTGTCGGTGAAGAAGCAGGTCGAGGCTGCCGGAAAGTTCATGGCCTACAACGTGCCGCTGAACTACTCCTGCGTGGGGCTGGTGGCCGATGCCATCGAGCGTGCGGGTGCCTCCGATCGCGGCAAGATCATCACGGCCCTGGGCAGCTCCACCTTTGCGGGCCACATCATGCCTTATAACGCCACCAAATTCGTGGGTGGCCAGAACCAGGGTGCCATTCCGGTCAACCTGCAGGTGCAGGATGGTGACATCAAGGTGATCTTCCCTGCGTCGTTCGCCAACGCCAAGTCGATCTTCCCTGTGCCAGCCTAGCGGCCTTACGTGTACACGCCGGCGATCATCGCCGAGGCAATGGTGAACGGGATGCTCACCGGGGCGGTCTATGCCCTGGTGGCGCTCGGCCTCACCCTGGTTTACGGCGTGCTGCACATCATCAACTTCGCGCATGGCGCGCTGCTCACCTGCGCCATGTTCGCGGTGTGGGCCGCAAGCGAGCTGCTGGGCATCAACGTCTATGTGGCGATCGTGCCGCTTGCGGTTATTTTCCTTGCTTTGGGATATGCGCTGCAGCGTTTCGTGATCGGCCCGGCCAGCCGCGGCGATGATGCGAACACATTGCTGGTAACGCTTGGTCTTTCGATCGCCATTGAGAACGGCCTATTGGCGGCGTTCAAGTCAGACACACGAACATTGTCCGGCGACGCAGCGTTCGACGTGGTGGAGATCGGGCCGATGCTGCTTTCGCGGCCGCGCCTGATCGGCTTCGCGGTGGCCGTGGTGGTGGCGTTGCTGCTGTGGATGCTGCTGCGGCTGACCGATTCCGGCAAGGCGATCCGCGCGGTGGCAAAGGAGAAGATGGGTGCCAGCCTCATGGGCATCGATGTCAGGCACATTTACGCACTGACCTTTGGGATCGGCTGTGCCTGCCTTGCGGTGGCGGCGGGTCTGCTGATGCCGACCTTCTATGTCACGCCACGCGTGGGCAATGCGTTCGTGCTGGTGGCATTCACCATCGTGGTGCTGGGCGGCATGGGCTCGGTGGCTGGCGCCCTGCTGGGTGGGTTGCTGATCGGCGTGGTCGAAAGTCTGGGCGGACTGCTGCTGGGCGAAAGCCTCGGCCAGGCCGGCATCTTCGTCATATTTATTCTCGTTCTGCTGCTGCGCCCGACAGGTCTGTTCGGGGCGCGGGCGTGAAGACGTCTTCTGTCATTGCCATGGCGTCCTTGCTGCTGGCCCTGGTGGGCGTGGCGTTGTTTGGCCAGAACACCAGCATCAACTTCGTCGTCACCGCACTGATCGTGGCCCTGGCAGCGCAGGGCTGGAACCTGCTGGGCGGCTATTGCGGCCAATTCTCCTTTGGCCACGCTGCGTTCTTCGGCACCGGCGCCTACGTTACCGCCGCTCTGCAAAGCCGCTACGGGGTGAATGCCTGGGCAGGTGCCGGCATCGGTATCGCAGCCGGTGCCGCGATCGGCTGGGTGATTGGGTGGCTGAGCTTTCGTGCCGGATTGCGGGGCTCGTATTTCGCGCTGATCACATTGGCCTTTGCCGAGGTGCTGCGGATCGTCGCCAATGCCACGCCAATCACCGGCGGCGGCACCGGGCTGTTGCTGAAACTCGATGTACGCGCATCGAACTTTCAGTTTTCCAGCCGCGGCGTGTTCTGCCTCGTCGCGTTGGCGTGTGTGATGCTGGTGCTGGCGCTGACCATCTGGCTTGCCCGTTCCCGCCTCGGCGCGCAGTTCGCCGCGGTGCGTGAGAACGAGGATGCCGCCCGCGCGCTGGGGATCGACGTGCTTGCCACCAAGCTGCGCGCCATCGCCCTGTCAGGCGCCGTGACGGCTGCCGCCGGGTGTCTCTATGCACAGTATTTTCTGTATCTCGATTCGAACATCGCCTATGGCAGCTGGATCTCCGTCGAATCGCTGTTGGCGGTGATTGTGGGCGGGATCGCCACGCCGGCCGGCCCGATCATCGGTGCGCTGGCACTGCATGCGCTTGGCGAGGGGACGCGGCTGTTGGCCGGCCGCATCACCGGCATCGACCTGGTATTGTTTGGGCTTATTCTTGTAGCCGCCACCGCTTTCGCGCCGAGCGGAATAGCAGGCGCCTGGAAAGCGCTTTCGGCACGCGTGCAACGGGCGCGGGCATGAGCCTGCTTCGGGTCCATGGCGTGTCCAAGCGCTTTGGCGGATTGCTGGCGGTGGACGGTGCGTCGCTGTCGGTGCCCGAAGGCGCCATAGTCGGGCTGATCGGGCCGAACGGGGCGGGGAAAACAACCTTGTTCGGCGTTATTTCGGGCTTTATTCGGCCGACCGCAGGACGCACCGACTACAACGGCGCCGATCTCACCGGCCAGCCGCCACATCGCCGTGCCCAGGCCGGCATCGCCCGCACCTTCCAGATCGTGCAGCCTTTCGCTGGGCTTTCCGTGGTCGAGAACATCGCTGTGGGTGCCTATCTGCGTCATTCCAGGCGTGCCGACGCCACACGCATCGCCACCGACATTGCGCAACGTCTGGGCCTGGGCGGGATGCTCGATCAACCCGCGTCCTCCCTCACTGTCGCGGGCCGTAAACGCCTGGAGCTGGCGCGGGCGCTGGCGACCGGCCCGCGGCTGCTGCTGCTCGACGAGGTGCTGGCGGGGCTTAATCCGTCCGAAATTCGTGACATTATCCCCCTGATCCAGACCATCCGCGCCGAGGGCGTGACGATACTGATGATCGAGCACGTGATGCAGGCGGTGATGAACCTTTGCGAATACGTCTATGTGCTGGCGCAGGGCCGTATGATCGCTGAGGGTACGCCGCAGGCGATCTGCGCAGAGCCGCTGGTGATCGAGGCCTATCTCGGCCATGGCGCCGCCAGGCGGATGCAGGCCCATGCTTGAGATCACCGGCCTGCGCACCGGCTATGGCCAAATCGAGATTATTCGCAGCCTGGATCTGTGCGTGAAACCTGGCCAGATCGTGGCCGTGCTGGGTGCCAACGGGGTGGGCAAGACCACGCTCAACAAGGCGTTGTCTGGTTTGTTGCCTGTTTCATCGGGGAAAATTCGTTTCGATGGTTCGGTCCTGCATCGTGCCACGCCGGCCGACATCGTGGCACGTGGCCTTATTCACGTACCGGAGGGGCGTAAGATCTTCCCAACCATGAACGTGCGGGAAAATCTCGAACTTGGCAGCTACCGCCGTGCCCGCTTGCGCCGCAGGGTCAATCTCGATCGGGTATTTACCATCTTCCCCCGCCTGCTCGACCGGATCGGCCAGATGGCCGGCACCTTGTCCGGTGGGGAACAGCAGATGCTGGCTATCGGCCGCGGGCTGATGGCCGAACCGCGTTTGCTGATCCTGGACGAACCATCCCTGGGGTTGTCGCCGTTGCTGGTGGAGGAGATGTTCACTCTCATCCGCACGCTCAATGCCGAGGGCCTGGCCGTTATGCTGGTGGAGCAGAACGTGGTGCAATCGCTCGACATCGCGGGATACGCCTACATCCTTGAGAACGGGCAGTGCAGCATCGCGGGCAGTTCCACCGATCTCGCCGCCAACCCCGCCTTGCGCCGCGCCTATCTGGGACTGTGACATGACCGACCAACCAATCCCCGTGCACGAGACAGCCCTTCTGCTGTGCGACCTGCAGAACGATTTCATCCATCCCAACGGCGCCTATGGCCGCGCCGGGCAGTCATCGCCTGAGATTGCAGCTTTGCCTGCGCGTCTGCGGCCGTTGGCGGACATGATGCGCGAAGCCGGCGGCTGGATCGTGGCCACACAGTTCACCCTCGTGCCCGGCCGCGCCGGCGCGCCCATGATTTCGCCGCATCTGCAAAGCCTGCGGCCGTTCCTGGCCAAAGGCGATTTTCTGCCGGGCGCCTGGGGCCATGCGATGGTCGACGAACTGCAGCCGATCGATCTGGCCGTGGAAAAGATCGCCTATTCGGCGTTCTTTAACACTCGCCTGGACTGGGTGCTGCGCCGCAGCAACATCCGCGCGTTGCTGGTGGCGGGCATCGTCACCAATGGTGGTGTCGCATCCACCCTGCGGGACGCGCATGTGCGCGACTTCGACGTCACCTTGCTGGAAGACGGCTGCGCCGCGTTCTCGAAGGCGACGCATGACGCAACCGTGGCATCCCTGCGCGCGCTGTGCCCCGTGATGTCGATCGCGGATGCCATGCGGGGCCTGTCGGCATGACGCTGATGGATGCCCAGGGGTTTGCGCCGGATGTCTCGCTGCCGGTGGTGATCGTCGGCGCGGGTGCGGCCGGGTTGATCGCAGCGCTTGCCGCAACCGAAGCCGGTGCCGAGGTACTGGTCATTGAGCGCGACCCTGTGCCCACCGGGTCCACCGCTTTGTCGGCTGGCCTTATTCCCGCCGCCGGAACGCGCTGGCAGCGCGCGCTGGGCATCGATGACGCGCCCGGCGCGTTCGCCACCGATATCATGGCCAAGGCGCACGGCGCGCCCGATGCGGCGTTGGTGGCGATGATGAGCCATGAGGCGGCGCCGGCGTTGGAGTGGCTTGCCGATCGTCACGGCCTGGCGTTTTCCGTGCTGGCGGATTTTCGTTATCCCGGCCACGGTGCCTGCCGCATGCACGGTCTGCCCAGCCGGGCGGGCGCAGAGCTGATCGGCGCATTGCGCCACGCGGCCGAGCGCGCCGGCGTCACAATCCTGTGCAATGCCCGCGTAAAGTCGTTGCCCGCCGATGCCAAGGGCCGCGTGCACGGCGTTCTGGTGGAGCGGCCGAATGGCAACCAGGAGAGCATCGGTTGCGACACTCTGGTGTTGGCCTGCAACGGCTATGGCGGCAATCCAGAGCTGGTGGCGCGGCATCTGCCACAGATGGCCGATGCCATGTATTTCGGCCATCCCGGGAATACCGGCGACGCGGTGCTGTGGGGGCAGCGCCTGGGTGCTGCCACCCAGGATCTCGCGGGCCACCAGGGCCATGGCTCCGTAGCGCACCCGATCGGCATACTCATCACGTGGGCGACGATGTCTGAGGGTGGATTTCAGGTGAACGCCGAAGGCGTGCGCTTTCACGACGAAAGCCGCGGCTATTCTGAGGCGGCGGCACCCGTGCTGGCGCAGGCGGGCGGCATCGCGTGGTCGGTATTCGATGGCCGGATTGCGGGCATTGCGCGCCAGTTTGAGGATTTCCGTGCGGCGGAGGCTCAGGGCGTCATTATATCCGCCGCCAATCCTGCGACACTGGCGCGACTGATGAAGCTGCCGGAGGCGGCATTCACCAAAAGCCTGGGCGAGGTGGAGGCGCTGAAGCAGGCGGCAAGTCAAGATCGCTTTGGCCGGGATTTTGCAGCTGTGCCGCCGCTGCAAGGCCCCTATTGCGCGGTGCGGGTGACGGGCGCGCTGTTTCACACCCAGGGCGGGTTGGTTGTCTCGCCTGAAGGGCGGGTGCGGCGCGCGGACGCGACAATGCTGCCCAACCTGCTGGCGGCCGGCGGGGCCGCCTGCGGGGTTTCCGGCCCCACGGCGGCCGGCTATCTTTCGGGTAACGGCCTGTTGACCGCGGTGACCTTGGGCCGACAGGCCGGCCGGACCGCTGCGGCCTTGGCCCAGCTGGCTTCGTCGCCGTCGTTATGAGGTGGCGGCAAATAACGATCATCCTGCGGCAGCAAGGTGCAACACCCTGACCGTGGTATGCGTTAGAGCAATATCGCACGAGGTTGGATCAAGCCTACGATAAAATTGCTCCACACGACAAAGGGCTTTAGCGTGTTTGGCGGGGTCTGGAAGCGTTGCAGTCCGTATGGCACCGTCGTCATCGCGTCGACCATTAAGCTGACAAAAATCAACCCAAGCCGCGCACTGGATGATAGCACCCATGTCAATCTCTTCGCTTTTCAACACGCACGCCACCGCCCTGGAAGCTGTAGCCGATCTCAAGGAAGCGGGGTTTTTGGATAGCTTCGTCCGCGTCGTATCACCGCAATCGTCAGACGTGACGGCTGCTTCGCTGCGCGCGCAGGGGGTCGCATCCGTTCGCGCCGAAAGCACCGCCAATGCAATACATGGCGGCCGCACACTCGTGATCGTGGAGACGCTGTTGGGCACTGCCAAGTTGGCGACCATGGTTCTGAACCGGCACCAGCCAAATAATTCGGGCATTTCCGAAGTGCGCTATGAAGGTTATGTCGCGGATGATTCCACCTGGTTCTCGTCTCTGTTTGGGTTACCAACGCTGCTTAGCAACCCGTTCCCATTTTCATCGTGGTTCGGGTGGCCGTTGCTGTTGAAGGATAATCCTGAGAAAACCGGGTCGTTCGGGGTGCCACTTCTTTCCAAGCGGCAATTTCCCTTTTCATCTGCACTGGGCCTTAAGCTTTTGAGCGACAACCAGTCAATCTTTTCAGGCCTGTTTGGCATTCCGCAGCTTTCGAAAAATGAGTTCCCATTCTCTTCCATGCTCGGTCTGCCGCTGCTGACCCGCTCCAACTCTCGCGATTAGAGCAATATCGCCTGAGGTTGGTTCAACCGTGCGATAAAATTGCTCGCTAAAACAGAAGGCGAGATCCTGATAGCTTCACCTACCTGCAGCTATCAGGATCTAGAGCGGGATAATTTTGGGTAGAGCCAAAATCATCACGCTCTAACCTTTGTATTACCGATCATGTTCATGCGTTTGGGTGAAGCAACCCAAACGCATCATGATCTAGCCTTTGTTTTATCGATCATGATGCGACTTGCTCACGTTCCACATCACCGGATATGGCGTTTTCAGCACACCGGTGATGTTGGAGCGGTAGGCGACCTGGCGGAGGAAGATGCCGGTGCTGACATAAGGCACCACGTCGAAATAGCGTGTCTGCAAGGCCTCGATGGCTTTCATCCGCTCGGTTTGCGTGGTGGCGTCGAAGAACTCCGCGCGGTGTTGCTCCATCAGCGTGTCGCACGGCCAGCCGTAGAGGTTGCTGCCGTCGCAGGTGGTGACCAGTGGCGTGTTGGTGAGTGGGCTCGCGAGCGAGAAACCTCCCCATAGCGTGAAGGCCAGATCCCAGCCGGATTTGTTCACCGCGGGCGCATCACGCATGTTGCGCCGGGTGATCACCGTGCTCCAATCCATCGACTGGAGATCCACCTGAACATCGGCCTTGCGCAGTGCGTCGGCTGTGAGCAGCGCAATCGTATGGATTTCGGGCTGGTCGACAGGGTCCAGCAACACGAGCTTTTCGCCGCGATAGCCGGCATCGGCGAGAAGCGCCTTGGCGCGCGCGATGTCTGGCTTTTTCCAGGGGCCGGTCGCCACATCGGTCGCGTAGGGCGTGCCGCAGACGAACACCGCGGCACAGGGTTTTGCCAGGGCCGGATCGCCGGCCAGCGCGGCCGCGAATTCCACCTGGTCGGTCAACAGCAGCAGCGCCTGGCGTGCATGAGGATCGCTGAACGGCTTGTGCGCCGCGTTGGGGCGGATGGTGCCGATGGCGCCGGTGGTGTTGAGCACCTCCAACCTGATGTCCGGCCGGGGCTTTAGCAGCGGCACGAGATCGACGGGCACGGTTTCCAGAAAATCCACCTCGCCGGTCTGCAGCGCGCTGACGGCGGTGGAGGTGTCGGGCAGGTATTTCCACTCGACCCGGTCCAGTTTCACCACTTTGCCGCCGGCATAGCCATCGGCTGGCTCGGCGCGGGGCACGTAGCCGGGGAATTTGCGGTAGACCACACGATCCCCAGGCCGGTACGCCTCGGCGTCGAACGTGAACGGGCCGGAGCCGATGGTGGATTTCACCTGTTGGAACGCATCGGTGTTGGCGTCCTGCTCGCGCATGACGAAGGGCGCCAGAATGGGCGAGGCCAGCGCCTCCAGCAGGGGGCCGAATGGTCGGCTGAGCACGATTTCCAGCGTGCGATCATCGATTGCGGCGATGGAGGTTGCGCGGGCGGCGATGGCCTGGCCGGCGGTCACACGCTTGGTCCAGCGGCGGATGGAGGCCGCCACATCCTTCGCCCGCACCGGGGTTCCGTCATGGAACAGCAGGCCGGGGCGTAGCGTAAAAGTCCAGCGCAGGCCGTCGTTGCTTTTGGTATAGCTCTCGGCCATCTGCAACTGCGGTTGTAGCTTGCTGTCCATCGTCACCAGCACGTCGTAGATCATCTGTGCGTGGTTCAGCGTGATGGCGGCACTGGTCCAGATAGGGTCGAGCACCCGGAGGTCGCCGAGCGGCACGTAGCGCAGCACCGTCTCGGCACGCACGGGAGTGGCCAAGACCAGGGCTGCGGCGAACAACCAGCGCTTCATGCGGCGTATCCTGCGGCTTTGGCCACGATGGCGGCGTCGTCGAGCGGCCAGATCGGGCGGCGGGGGTTGTGCCAGGTGAGTGTCGTCTGCACCCGGCTGCACACGCCGCCGCTTTCGCAGACGATGACGGCGCGGGCGATGGGCGTGAAGGCGGCGCGAAACGCATCCATGCATTTGATGGCGATGAGGCCGCAAGATTCGGGTGCGATTCCGAAAATGCGGAGCTGGGCGAGGTCGACGATGTTGCGCTGGTAGGTGGTGACCACGATGCGGACACCGCGGCAGGACAGCAGGGCGGAGGGGCCAAAATTGCCGATCACCCCCGGCGTGTAGGGGCCTTCATGGGTGAATATCCCTTCGTTCAGCGCCAGAACCTCGAATTCATCGTCGATCGGTCCGCCGCCATGCTGTGGCGCGGTGTGCCCGCCAAGCGAAAGCCGCTGCGTGGCGCCAACGCCCGCTGCCGTGGCCGCGCACACGGCGCCGGCGTCAGCGAGCGACAGAAACACGGTGTTATCGAAAGATGCGTCGAGCAACGCCCGCAGAAGATTGGTGGCATCGCCATAGCCGCCACCGCCGGGGGCATCCCCAAAATCGGAGATCACGATCGGGCCAGGGCCGGGCGACACCGCGCGCGCCTCGGCGATCGCTTCGGCCACCGAAATCAGCTTCACGGTGTCGCGCTCGCGCTCATCCCACGCAAAGCGCAGCATCCGGTTGGCCAGCGCCTTGAAGCGGGGATGATCTCCGTTCGCCGTCACAGCCACGCTGGGGCCTACATGCCAGACATCGCACATCACGTAGCCGGATTGCAGGCTGACTTCTAGAACATCGGGGTCATCCGCCTCCATCTTGCGCGCCAGCGCGAGGGCGCGGCGCATCGGGCCGTCCGGCGGGCCGGTGCGGCTGCTGTCGAAGCCGCGCATCTGGTGGCCACGCGCGAAATGGACCTGCGGGCTGATCTCGCCGGCCAGCGCGCGGGTGAGCATGGTGGCGGTGCGGAGGCCGGCTTCCTTGTGGTCGGTATGCGGATGGGTGCGGTAGGCGCTGATGGAAGTGACCGCCGCCGCGAGCCGGTCGGACACGTTGGAGTGTGGGTCGAGCGAGATGCAGATCGGCACGTCTGGCCCCACGATGTCGCGCACCGCCTGTGCGATGCCGCCGTCACCGTCTGGCTCGCTTTGCACCACGCAGGAGCCGTGCAGCGCAAGCAACACGCCGTCGAGCGGCATGGCCGCCCGCACGCCCGCCGTCAGTGTGTCGCGGAAGAGTGCGAAAGCCTCATCCGACATTGGGCCGGCCGGCGCGCAGGGCACCGCGATGGGGGTGGCGATCCACCATCCCTCGGCACGCGCGTGTTCCAGAAACCCCGCCATTTCCGTGCGCGTTTCGGCGTAGCGGGCGGCCACGGCGTGGCCGGTGAACACACCCTGGCGTTGATAGTGCGCGATCGGCGCGGGTGTTGCGGCGAAGCTGTTGGCTTCGTGCATGATGGCAGCAAGAAGAACCCTTTTCATGCGTAGCTGGCCTGCATCGAGGTGGCGTTGGACCGCGCCCGGACGGCGCTGACGCATTCGGCCACGTCTGCCACATAGGCAGCGCGCGACGCCGCGTGATGCAGCGACATCATCATGTGCAGGCTGGACGGTGTTCGCACCATGCCGGGCACCCAGCCACGGTCTGACATCAACTGGGCGACCTGGCCCATGTCGATATCGTCGCAGCCAAAGGCGATGATGGCGAGTTCGGGCGTGCCGCGGATGTGCATGCCGGGGATGGCCTCCAGGCCTTCGACATAGGCGTCGCGCATGGTCAAAACGTCCGTTGCGATCTGGCGATAGCCTTCGCGACCGAGATAGCGCAGCACGGCCCAGGACGCTGCCACGGCGCCGCCGGCGCGGGTGCCCACCAAGGTGTTCGTGCCGAATGCGCCGCTGGGCCAGACGTCGAACCGCAGTTCCTGGAAGGCGTGCAGGTCCGCCCGCGCGTAGAACACCACCGAGGCCGGTTTGGGGCAGAAGCCAAATTTGTGCAGATCCGCCGATAGCGACATCACGCCGGGAAGGCCCAGGTCGAATTTCGGGATGGCGCGACCGATCTCGGCGGCAAACGGCGCCATCCAGCCACCGACGCAGGCATCCGAATGCAGCCAGATGCTGCGCTTCACCGCCAGGTCCGACAGCCCCGCGAGATCGTCGATCACGCCAAACGGAAAGCAGGGGGCGGATCCCACGAGCATCATCGTGGTGTCGTCGATTGCGGCTTCCATGGCAGCGATATCGGCGCGGTGATCGGCGCGCGCGGGAATGCGACGCACCTGCAGATCCATCAGGGCGGCCGCCTTGTCGAACGCCGGATGCGCGGTTTCGCACATCAGGATGGTGCCGCGGAACTGCGGGTCGTGGCGTTGAGCGCGGTTCCAATCGCGGCAGGCCTTCACGGCCATCACGATGCTTTCGGTGCCGCCGGAGGTCATGTTGCCAGCTGCCTCTGCAGGCGCGTGGAACAGGTCGAGGCCCATGCCCACCACTTCGCGCTCCATCCGCGCCAGGCTGGGGAAGGCGCGGCGGGCGCCGAGCGCGTTCTCGGTGAAGAACGCAAAAAAAGCGGCGCGACCGATCTCCTGGACATCCGGCGGGCCGCTGAACACGTAGAGCGGAACCTTGCCGGCGCGCCAATCGGCGTCGCCTGCCTGCATGTCCACGAGGTCGGCCATCACGGTGTCGCGCGGACGGCCATGGATCTCGAAACGGATTTTTTCGTTGGCCATCATGGCATCTCCGCGATGTCTTTGCCGTGACGCTGCGCGCGGCGGGCAGGACGGTCAAGCGTTGCGGCGTTGGGATCGCATCTGCAACCACACCGAGACCAGCCAGCAGAGCAGCGCCCAGGCGGAGCCGATGCACCAGCCGGCTATCACGTCGGTGGGCCAATGCACCCCGAGATAGACCCGGCTTGCCCCGACCGAGACGGTGAGAAGAATGGCCACCGCCAGCACATAGACCTTCGCCGCCCATCCGGCCTGGATGCGCATCAACAGGCCGGCCAGGGTGAGATAGGTGATGGCCGACAGCATGGCATGGCCGCTGGGGAAGCTTCCGGATGTGGCGACCACGATATGCGGCACGAGGTCCGGGCGCGCGCGGTCGAAGCTGTCTTTCAGAAGCGTGCTCACCAGCATGCCGCTTCCGATCGAGAGTGCGACCAATGCCGCGGCCCTCGGCTTACGACACACAAGCAGGTAGCCGGCGATGATGAAGGTTACCAACGTCAGCACCACTGGGCCGCCGAGGGCTGTGATGTCGAGTGCCACGGTCTGAAGCCAGGCGGGACCTTTTGGTTTGAAATTGTCCGCACTGTCGCGCAGCGCCAGCAGGATGGTGCGATCGAAAGCCAGCGTATCCCCCTCGCTCATTTCGCCGGCAAGATTCGCGAAGGCCAGGAATGCGGCGGCTACGGCAAGCAGCATGAGCAGGCATCGGAACTCGAAGGACGTGCTGGCCCATGTCCAAAGGCGGGCGTGGGACGGGATGTCGAACGTAGATGGAAGGGGCAGCGGACTCACTCCTTTAGCACGTCAGCGATCTAAAGAAGGTGAGCGAGAAAGGTTCCGCCGCGGCGCTGGCCCGATTCAGATGTTGGGTGGCAGGCTGGGCCTTCAGAGGGGGCTATGGCGATGCAGGCAGAGATCGAATGGGCACGGCTGAAGGCGCACGACCTGCGTGACCTCGCCGCGCGTGATGCTGTTGTGATCATTCCGATCGGCGCCACCAAGCAGCATGGGCCGCATCTGCCTGTGATGGTGGACACCTAAGCCTGGCCTTTGACGCGGCGACCCGTGCGGCGCACCTATGGCGCTGCATGGACCGGTGGTGGTGACGCCGGTGATCCCCTTTGGCATGTCTGAACATCACATGTCCCTTGCTGGCACCATCACGCTGGATTTCGCCACCATGCAGGCTGTGATGCGATGCGTGTGCGAGCCGGCGATCCGCCAGGGCTTTCGCCGGCTTTTCGTGTTGAACGGTCATGGCGGCAACATCGCGGCGCTGGAGACGATCATGTCCGAACTCCCGGTGAAGCACCGGTTGCCGATCGGGTGTGCGGCCTACTGACAGATTGCGCAGGCCGAGATTGCGGCGTTGCTGGATCGGCAGATCGCCGTGCTGCGTGCGTGCGAAGCGGGAAGTTCGATGCTGATGGCCACCGACGCGGATCCGGTCGATGCGGACATCCTGTCTCAGTGCCGTGGCGAGCTGGTTGCCGGCGCATCTGCGATCGAAGGCGCCAACGCCGGCGCCTGGCGGTGGCGACAATTGGGATCGCGTTCGATGAATGGCGTCATGGGCGATGCCAGCACGGCGTCGGCGGCAAAAGGCTTTCGGCTGCTGGAAGCGTCAGCCGAAGCGGTGGCGGGTGCGCTGATGGAGCCACGGGTCTAGGGCACGTTCCGACCGATTGGAATCAATCGGGCGGAAGTCGCTCTCTAGTCGACATAAGTGCTAGAGCAGCTTATGTCCGCCAAAATGAGCCGCAAGCGGCTCCGTTCGGTCGGACGCTGCTCTGGTCTGCCGCGATCTGAATCCGGTCATGGTGGAACCGTGGCCGAGGCTGCGGGTGGCGGGAACAGGAATGCCAGAGCTGCCTCTGGTCCATCCAGAATTTCGATGAGCCGGGCGATATCGCAGGCCCGGGTGGCGCGGGCCGATGTGTGCGCCAATCGTTCTGCGGCTGCGGTGATGGCGCGGTCATAGCTGGGCCCGCCGCCGAAGGCGCGTGCCGTCGCCTCCAACCGCCGCAGTCTGCGCATGTCCCCTTCCAGGAGGGTCGTCTCGACATCCGTCGCGCCACTTTCCCCGTCGTCTCGCGCGGCTTGGACGCATCTTGTTATTTCAGCGTCGAAGCGTTGTCGGCAGGTTGCATCGATATCCCGGCGGAGTGCCGCCAGCGCCGACCTGCGCGCCGGCCTGCATGCGGGGCCGGGCTGTTCCAGTGTGTCCAGCAGAACTGAAAGACGTTCGAGATCCTGCCTGACGACGCTGAGATCTGGCTGATCGGCGAGAGCTGTGGTGTTGCCTGCGAGGAGGACGTCGATCGCAAGGTCGGAGGCCTGGCGGATCGACGGATCGGCTGCCGCCTGTGCCAGGTCTCCGGCCGCGACGAGCACATCTTCTGGCCTCGGCAGGCGAGCGAGCAGCACGCCCACCAGCATGCCGATCGGAGGCAGGCTGGATGGGGTGCGGCCGATCCAGGCGGCGGCATCGCCAAGGCAGTCCCGGATCTGGGTTGGAGACACGGCACGCCCGGTGCCGGCGCGATCGGCAAATGCCTCGGCTGTTGTGGCGACATGCAGAAGCGTTGCCAGGGGACGCGCAATCGCGGTGTGGTCGGCCGCGGCGAGGCCGGTTTGGCTCGTCCAGTCATCTGGCAGTTCGGCACTGCGAAAGTAGTCTGCGGCAAGGTGCCAGAGCGTCTGGCCCTCACGCAGGATCATGGCCCGGTCTTCCACCGTGGACCCAGCGATCCGGGCATCGAACCGGGCATCGATCCCGGCGGCGATCGGCCCGAGATGCGCGCGCGCCTGCACCGCCAGGCAGCGCAGGGCGGTGCGTGGGATGGTCACGCTGTTGCGGTTCCAGTGTGTGGCAGACACCACCATTGTGTTTGCCGGTGTGAACAGCAGACGGGAAAAGCCCATGCGCCGTTGTGGGCGAATGTGAAGCAACCGGCCCCGGAGCGGTGCCAGCAGCGCGTCCGCAGCGCCGCGTTCAGGCAGTGAATCGACAAAAGTGACGATTTCGGCAATCCGCGCATCGGCGGCCCGCGCGATGGTCCGCTGCAAATCCCGGATGCTTGCTGGGCTGGCCGTGTTCATAAGCGGCTGCATCGGCCGTCAACCCGCCATCGCGCGCAGATGCTCGTTGCGGGCGATCAGATCGAGTGTGGAACTGGTTTCCTTGTGCCAGGGCTGCTCCTGCGGCGCCCTGCGGAACAATTGCTCGGCCGTGCCTTGCGGCAGACCGAGCCACGCCTCCGCCTCATCCGGCAAAAGCGGGATCTGGCGGCAGATTGCGCTGATGGCATCGTGTTGCGAAAGCAACGCGGGCGACGCTCGCCAGATCAGCCAGATCTGCTCCCACCCATCCAGCAGCCAACTGGGCTGTTCGCAGCAGCGCGAGATGTCCGCCGGGTCCGCCAGGGAGGCGCGCAGCAGGCCGGGCATGTCCGTCAGCCGGGCACGGGCCTTCTCGAGCGCCATACGCGCCATGCGTGCTGCAAGCTCGGCCGCACCCGTCACGGCCACTGCCCCGCGCGCGGCCGATCCGTTGTCGTGCAGCGCCGAGGTCTGATCGCCTTGCGCCCACACAGCCAGCTGATTCCGTAGGACGCCCAAATGGGCCACCAGCGATGGCAGGCTGGCATCCGCCATGCCCAGTCCGCAGCCGACATCGACGAAGTGCACCGCCAGCATGTCCAGCAGGTCCGACATACGCTGCGGCTTTTGGCCGAGTTCGTTTGCCAACTGGATCAGGGCCACGCCGCCGCGCCGCTCGATCTCCGATGGTGGTTGGTGCACCAAGGCGGGCGCGATGGTGCGGCGGGCCTCCAACTGCTCCGTCACTTTCATCAATAAGGTGAAGCGCGTGGCGACCAGGCCTTCAGCCTGGCGTTGGATGGCGGCGGTGGCACCGGCCGCGGCGGCACGGCCGGCGAGACCCTGGATGGCGATGGCACGGGCGGCATCGCGTAACCTGGCTGGTGAAAGGTTTCGCTCGATCCCATCGAGCGGGGTGGACAGGCTGCGCCCCAGCATCGCGTCGTGCAGGGTGGGCCGGCACAATGCGCCGATATCGCTCCATGGCAGGATGTACACGCCGCGCCCGCCGGAAGGGTTCGGCACGATCACCTCAAGCGCAGAATCCCGAAGCCGCTCCGCCGTGGCGGCCGGCCCTGAAGGGCCAGTGGGGCCCAGCAACGCGCGTTCGCCGGTAATGGAGGAGGTTGGGGACACACGACGTATCCGCGCACCTTGCAGCATCGGCGTGGTGAATGGGGCCACGATGCCGCGCTCGCGGAAGCTGCGAGGACGATAGCTTTGAACCAAAGGCAGATTGTGTTCGGACACGTGGATGCGGACCGTTCTAAAGCGTGATCTTTATTCTGACCGACAGGTGTGAACGCGGCGTAAAGACCGCCCAACGCGCGTTATCTGGCACGCCAGGCCGGCTTGCGGCGCCCGCGGAAGGCGCGGAACGCATTTTGGAAATCCTCGGTCTGCACAAAATCGCTCACCGCGAGATCTTCCTCTTTGGTGATCGGAAGCGCGCCGCGTAGTTTCTGGATCGCGGCCTTGTGGAACCGGGCCGCCAGCGGGGCGCCGTCCGCCACCCGCCTTGCCAACGCCATTGCTTCGGCGTGAACGTCGGCGTCTGGCACCACGCGCGACAGAAGCCCCTTCTCATAGGCTTCGCGGCCGTTGAAGATCCGGCCCTCGATCAGCATCTCGGTAGCGACGCCGGTGCCCGCGAGCTGGATGATCGGGTCGATCTCGGCATAGGGATACCAAAGGCTCAGCTTCATCGCGGTGATGCCCATGCGCAGGCCTTCGCCGCCCACCCGGAAATCGCACATCGTGGCGATGCCGGCGCCGCCGCCGAGGCAAAACCCGTTGATTTCGGCGACAACCGGATGCCGGCAGCGGCGGATGGACTGCATCGAGGTGTGAAAGATGCGGGCATAGACCTCCTCGGTCTCTGGCGAGCCGCGTTCGGCTTCGAAGGCGTTGATGTCGGCTCCGGCCGAGAATGCTTCCGGCCCCGCGCCGCGCAGGACCACGCAGCGTACATCGTCCGCGGCGGACAGGGCCTCCATCGCGATTTGCAGGCCTTCCCACATCGACAGGTTGAAGGCGTTGCGCACCTCCGGCCGATCGAAGGTCACGATTGCGATCTCGCTTTGCGCGCCATCGCGGGTGACGGGAAGATTGGGATGAATGCTCACGCGGCTTCTCCTTCGACGGGATCGGGCTGGGTGTCGCCATTGCTGGACAGCTCGTCCATCGAGGGGCGCCCGGTAAGGAACCTCCAATGATGCCAGAGCAGCCGTGCCGCAAGCGCCCGATAGGGCCGCCAGGGCTCGGCGAGGGTTCTGAGCAGCACGGGGCCGGGACGCGAGGGCAGGCCCTTGAGGGCTGCAAGCGCGCCGGCGACCGCGATGTCGCCGGCCGGGAATACGTCCATGCGCTGATGGGCGAACAGCAGATAGACCTCTGCCGTCCAGGGGCCAAGCCCGCGCACCGCCGAAATGGCGGCGATGGCGGTATCGTCAGGCATGGCGTCCAGCGTTTCGGCGTCCAGCAATCCATGGGCGAAGGCTGTAGCCAAGGCCCGGGAATGCGCCACTTTCGGTCGCGACAGGCCGGCGGCGCGCAGGGTGTCGTCGTCCAGCGCCAGCAGCCCGGCGGGCGAGGTGGCGCCGGGCAGGACGGCCAGCCTGCGCCAGATCGCCGATGCCGCCTGGTTGCTGATCTGCTGGCCCATGATGGCCTGCAACAGGCCCGTGAAGCCGCGCGGCCGCACGCGCCAGGCCAAAGGCCCGGCCTGCGCCTCGATCGTGGCAAACGCCGGATCGATATCGATCAGGGCATTGATTGCGGCCCGTGCAGCGGGGGGAATGGCGGCTGGCTGGGTCATGCGCGTATTCTTTCCTGCGGTGCGGCAGGCATTCCACCGGTAGGCTGCGCACGGCGATAACCTTGCTGTAGTGTAGCGGTCATGCAGTCATCAGCCAACCTCGCCCTATCCGCCGCCGCCCATATCCTGGTTGTCGATGACGATCGCGAAATTCGGGAATTGCTGGCGAAGTTCCTCGAACGCCATGGCCTTAGGGTCACGGCAGTGCGCGATGCGCGTGAGGCGCGACGCGCGCTGCTGAACGGCCATTACCAGATGATCGTGCTCGACCTGATGCTGCCGGGCGAGACCGGGCTGGATTTCGCCCGCTGGCTGCGCACCGAGGCCAGCACCCACAGCCATCTTGGCATCGTGATGCTGACGGCGATGGGCGAGGAGACGGACAGGATCATCGGCCTGGAGCTGGGCGCGGATGATTACGTGGCCAAGCCTTTCAACCCGCGTGAGCTGCTGGCCCGCATTCGTGCGGTTCTGCGACGCGCGGCCGATTCGCCGCAGCCGCGCAATGCTGGGCCGGCGCGACAGTGGCGCTTCGGCGGCTGGACACTGGACCCGGCTCGACGCCGGCTGGTGAGCCCGGACCAGGTGGAGGTGCCGGTCACTGGCGGCGAATACGATCTGTTGCTGGCTCTGGTGGAGCGTGCCAACCGCGTGCTGACACGCGACATGCTTCTGGATTTGCTGCGCGGCAGGCAGGCCGGCCCATTCGATCGCGCCATCGACGTGGCGATCAGCCGGCTGCGTCGCAAGTTGGAGGATGACGGCCGCCACGCCCAGCTGATCAAGACGGTGCGCGGCGGTGGCTACGTGCTGGCGGCGGAGGTTGAACGCCTGTGAGATTTGGCGCATGAGGCCCTGGCCGCGCAGCCTGGCCGGACGCACGGCGTTGGTTCTGGTCTCCGCGCTTACCGTGGTTCAGGTGGCCGGATTGACCATCCATGCCTTCGATCGGATCGGGCTGCTGCGCCTGGCGCAGACGCGGGATGTGGCGATGCGTATTGCTGACATCTATCGCGCCGTGGCCCTGATATCGCCGGAGCGGCGGGAGGCGATTATGCGCGACCTCGATCTGCGTGACGGTGCGACCGCACGGCTTGAAGCGGGCCCGCCCACTGAGGATCTGCCGCAGACACCGCAGCCACAGCGGCGACAGATCGCGGTCAGCCTGGGGTTAGTTCCGGTGCCGCAAGTGGATCGTTGGCGGGAGATGGTGATGCTGGGCGGCACTGCCGAACAGCGGCTGGTGGTGGGTATGCACATGCCGCAGGGCCGTTGGCTGAACATGAGCGTGCCGATGCCGCCGCCACGGTTCTGGTATTCCAGCTCGTTTTTAGCAGCGTTCCTGTTGATGACCATGACCGCTGGTCTTCTTACGCTGTGGGCGGTGCGGCGTCTGACCGATCCGGTGCGCACGCTGGGCCGCGCTGCCGAGGCGCTGGGGCGGGACGTGAACGCGCCGCCGCTGCCTGAGGATGGGCCCACCGAAGTGGCCACCGCGGCGGCGGCGTTCAACCTCATGGCCGCGCGCATCCGCCGTTTCGTGCAGGATCGCACGTTCATGCTCACCGCGATCGGCCATGATCTGCGCACGCCCATCACGCGGCTGAAGTTGCGGGTGGAGTTCATGGAAGACGACGAGATGCGACGCAAGATGCTGGCCGATCTCGACGAGCTGGAAGCCATGGTGGCCGCCACTCTGGCATTCGGGCGCGACATCACCACCGATGAGCCGGTGACGGCCGTCGATTTGGCGGAATTGCTGCGCACGATCCTCGATGAGGCGAGCGACACCAATCCGGACAAGGCCAGCGCCATCGCGTATGCCGGGCCCGATCATTTGCCCGTTCGGGGCCGGCCGGTGGCGTTGAAGCGGGCACTGGTCAACCTGGTGATGAACGCGCTGAACTATGGTGCCGCAGCACGGGTGACGTTGCGGCTGCCGCATCAGGGAACCGTCACGCTGTTGGTGGAGGATGAGGGGCCGGGCATTCCATTGGCGGAACTGGATCGTGTGTTCCAGCCGTTCCACCGGGTGGAGCCCAGCCGCAACAACGAAACTGGCGGCATGGGGCTTGGACTGCCGATCACCCGCAACATCCTGCGCGCGCATGGCGGCGACGTAAGCCTGTCCAACCGGCCGACCGGCGGAGCGCGGGCGACGGTTACGCTGCCGGTTTAGAGCAATATCGGCGGAGGTTGGCTCAACCGTGCGATAAAATTGTTCGATAAGACATCGAGATAAAGCGTGATCGCTTCACCTACTTGAAGCGATCACGCTTGAGGACATCAGGCCTTTTTTGCGAGGCGCTTCGCCAGAAACCAGCCAATTGCTGCGCAAACCGGGCCGGTGGCGAGAAGGAAAACCCAGCCAAGGTTCTGGCCGCTGACGATGAGGTTCATACCGGTGAACAGCAGCATGCCGCCGGCAAGGCCGCCGATGACGGCACAGGTGAGGCCGAGGACGAGGATGTCTGGTTTGGTGATCATGATTGCTTCGATATGGTGGGGCGGATTGTTTGACAAGGAGGGGGGCGGGGCGTAGATCCTGCGCCACTGCCGGGAACGTGGACGATCCTTCGGGGGTCGCGCCCGCCTGTTGTCGTTTGGATTATATCCCGCGGCTTCGGGACTACCGGTACACCGGCCAAAAAGCCCCTTGAGGGGTCTGGCACATGATGAAGGAGACCGCGCATGACCAAGCGCGCTGAAAGTAAGTATAAGATCAATCGCCGGCTCGGCGTGAACCTTTGGGGTCGCCCGAAATCGCCGTTGGCCAAGCGCGATTACGGCCCCGGCCAGCACGGCCAGCGCCGCAAGGGCAAGCCCACCGACTTCGGCATCCAGCTGATGGCCAAGCAGAAGCTCAAGGGCTACTACGGCAACATCGGCGAAAAGCAATTCCGCAAATATTATTTCGAGGCCGTGCGCCGCAAGGGTGATACGTCCGAGAACCTGATCGAACTGCTGGAGCGTCGTCTGGATGCGGTGATCTACCGCATGAAGCTGGCGATCACGCCGTTCGCTTCGCGCCAGTTTGTCAACCACGGCCATATCCTGGTGAACGGCAAGCGGGTGAACATCCCCAGCTACCTCGTCAAGGACAACGACGTGATCGAGGTCAAGGAGAAGTCCAAGCAGCTCGCCTGCCTGCTCGATTCCTCGCAGACCGCAGAGCGTGACGTGCCCGAATACGTGGAAGTCGATCACCGCGCCATGAAGGGCCGCTTCATCCGCGCGCCCAAGCTGTCCGATGTGCCGTATCCGGTGCAGATGGAACCGAACCTGGTGGTCGAATTCTACTCGCGTTGATTTCGCCGCGCCCGCGCGCAGACATTCAGAAGACGACTGGCTGAAACTTCAAACCCGCTGCACCCTGGTGTGGCGGGTTTTTTCTTGGGGAACGACAGATGGACGCGGTTCTGGTTGAAGTCACGCGCGGGGCGCAGGTTGAGTCACGCCACGCCGGCGCGGCCGTTGTGGTCGATGCCGCGGGAAAGACGGTCTTTGCGATCGGCGATGTCGAGGCGGCGGTCTTTCCGCGCTCGGCGGTGAAGGCCTTGCTTGCGCTGCCGCTGGTGGAAACCGGGGCGGCGGACCGCCTGGGCCTGAGCGATGCCGAGTTGGCGCTGGCCTGTTCGTCGCATTCCGGCGAGGTCGCGCACACCGAAGGGGCCGCGTCGATGCTGGCCAAAGCTGGTCGGGATGTCTCGTGCCTGGAATGCGGCACGCATTGGCCGCGCGACGAGCCGTCGCGGGCGCTGGCGGCGGCGGGTCTGAAGCCCTCGGCGCTGCACAACAACTGCTCGGGCAAACATTCCGGGTTTATCTGCCTGTCGTGTGACATGGGCGTTGATCCCAAAGGCTATGTGCAGGCGGAGCATCCGGCCATGCGCGCCGTGACCGCGGCGTTGTCTGACACCACCGGCGCGCGGCTGGATGACAGCAACCGGGCCGTCGATGGATGTTCGATCCCGACGTATGCCATCCCGCTGCACGCCCTGGCGCTGTCCTTTGCCCGGTTCGGCACGGGGCAGGGGCTTTCGGCCGATCGGGCCACGGCCGCCGCACGGCTGCGTCGTGCGGTTGCGGCCCATCCGTTCATGGTCGCCGGAACCGGGCGTTTTGATACAAGGCTGATGACCGTCCTGGGCGACCGCGTTTTCAGCAAGACCGGCGCCGAGGGCGTGTATTGCGTGGCGCTGCCGGAGCTTGGCCTGGGCATTGCGGTGAAGTGCGACGACGGCGCAGGCCGTGCCGCCGAAATCGTCACCGCTGCCTTGATTGCCCGTTTCCTGAAGCCGGACAACGCGGAATTCGCTGCAATGCAGCGCGCCGAACTGCGAAATTGGAACGGCATTCATGTCGGCGATATCAGGCCCGTAGAGGCCTTGGTGCGGTAACGATACGAAACTTCATGCCGGTTGCGCAAAGCTGCATTGCGTCTATCCTCCCGCGACCATGTCTGAGGGAGACGACAATGCGCGCGAAAATCTTGGGGCTGATGCTGGCAACGGCATCGCTTGTATCGGCGGTGCCGGCACAGGCTGCGGTCTTCAAATGGGCCAACAATGGCGACGTGCGGGCGATGGACCCCTACACGCTCAACGAGACCGTGCAGAACTCCTTACTATCAAACATCTACGAGCCGCTGGTCCGGCGCGACAAGAAGTTGGGCGTGGAGCCGGCCCTAGCCGTAAGCTGGGAACAGACCAGCGCCACCGTCTGGCGCTTCAAGCTGCGCCCAGGCGTGAAGTGGGAAGATGGCAGCGCGTTCACCGCCAATGACGTTGTGTTTTCATTCAAGCGCATCGGCTCCAAAAGCTCTCAGCTTCAGGATGTGGTCGGCTCCATCAAGGATGTCCGCAAGGTCGACGATCTGACGGTGGATATCGAGACCAAGGGGCCGGATCCGATCCTGCTGTCCGAATTGACCTCGATGGCGATCGTCAACCAGGCGTGGATGGAAAAGAACAACTCCGCCGAGCCCGCCATCGTGGGCACCAGCGAGAATTTCGCGCTGCGCAACGCGATGGGCACCGGCCCGTTCCGCCTGACTTTGCGTGAGGCTGATCGCCGTACCGTCATGGAGAAGAACCCGGGCTGGTGGGACAAGGCCGAGCACAATCTCGACCGGTTCGAATTCACCGTCATTGGGTCCGACCCCACGCGAGTGGCGGCGCTGTTGTCGGGCGAGATGGATATGATCTACTCGGTGCCGACGCAGGACATGGAGCGGATCAGCAAGACGCCGGGGCTGAAGCTGATTCAGGGGCCGGAACTGCGCACGATCTATCTGGGCATGGACCAGATCAACAACGAGCTGCTGAAGTCCACGGTAAAGGGCAAGAACCCGCTGAAGGACAAGCGGGTGCGCGAGGCCTTCACCCTGGCGATCGACGAGGAAGCGATCGCTAAGGTCGTGATGCGCGGCCAGGCGAAGCCAACCTATGAGCTGTGGGGCGCTGGGATCACCGGCTTCAACCCGGCGCTGAACGTGCGGCCGAAGACTGATATCGCCAAGGCGAAGGCGCTGCTGGCCGAAGCCGGCTACCCCCAAGGCTTCGGCATCACGTTGGATTGTCCGAACGATCGTTACGTGAACGACGAGGCGATCTGCACGGCGATTTCGTCGATGATGGCAAAGGTCGGCGTGAAGGTGGAGGTGTATGCCCGCACGAAGGTGAAGTTCTTCGCCGAAATCGGTTATCCCCGCTATGAGACCAGCTTCTACATGTTGGGCTGGACACCGGCGACGTATGATGCCCACAACGCGCTCAAGCAGTTGATGCAGACGCGCGGCAAAAACCCTGGCTGGGGCATCGGCAACGACGGCGGCTATTCGAACGAGAAGGTCGATGACCTAATCGAAAAGATCGGCGTCGAACTGGATCAGCCCAAGCGCCTGGCGATGATCGATGAGGCGATGAAGACCATCCAGGGCGACTTCGCCACACTGCCGCTGCACCAGCAAACGATCGTCTGGGCATCGAAGCAGAATATCGAGCTGACGCAGCCCGCGGACAACTACTTTCCGATGCGTTGGGTGACGGTGAAGTAGAAAGCCTGCCGATGCCCGGCTTGCTTGTCGGGCATCGGTATCTCGCTATCGGGGCCGGATTGCGTCTATAAAGCCCAGATCATGAGCACTGAATCTGACTTCGAGATCGCCCGGCGACGGACGTTTGCGATCATCTCGCACCCTGACGCCGGTAAGACCACCCTCACCGAGCGGTTGCTGCGTGAAGGCGGCGCCATTCAGATGGCTGGCAACGTTCGCGCCAAGGGCGAGCGGCGGCGGACGCGGTCGGACTGGATGGGCATCGAGCGCGATCGCGGCATTTCGGTGGTGACGTCGGTTATGACGTTCGAGCACGCCGGCTGCGTTTTTAATCTCCTCGACACGCCGGGCCACGAAGACTTCTCCGAGGATACCTATCGCACGCTGACGGCGGTGGATGCGGCCGTGATGGTGATCGACGCGGCAAAGGGTATCGAGGCGCGCACGCGCAAACTGTTCGAGATCTGCCGTCTGCGCGACATCCCCATTATCACGTTCATCAACAAGATGGACCGCGAGGCGCAGGACCCTTTCTCACTGCTGGACGAGGTGTCCTCGGCCCTGGCTTTGGATACCGCGCCGGTGACCTGGCCGGTGGGACGCGCGTCGGACTTTGTCGGCACCTACGATATCCGCAAGCGGAGCTACCGCCTGACGACCGAACTCGACCAGTCAGACCCGCGGATGATCGCAATGGGCGAGGAGCTTGATCTGGTGCGCGGGGCGCTGCCGGAATTCGATGTGGCGAGTTTCGAGGCCGGCCATCTGACGCCGGTGCTGTTCGGCAGCGCCATTCGCGACATCGGCGTGGCCGATCTTCTCAATGCGCTGGCGGAGTATGGCCCCACGCCGCGGGCGCAACCGGCGGATACGCGGATTGTACAGGCCAACGAGGAAAACCTCACCGCACTGGTGTTCAAGATCCAGGCGAACATGGACCCCAACCATCGCGACCGCATCGCCTTTGCGCGCGTGTGCTCGGGCAAACTGGTGCGCGGCATGCGGCTGAAGCAGGTGCGGACCGGCAAGCTGATCCCACTGCACGCGCCGCAGTTCTTCTTCGCGCGGGACCGCCAGATCGCCGATGAGGCCTTTGCCGGCGACGTGGTGGGCATTCCCAACCACGGCACGCTTCGGATTGGCGATACATTGTCCGAGGTCGAAGACTTGAATTTCGTAGGTGTGCCGTATTTCGCGCCGGAAATTCTGCGCCGCGTGCGGCTGTCGGATGCGATGAAGGCGAAGAAACTCCGCCAGGCGTTGCAGGAGCTGGCCGAGGAGGGCGTGGTGCAGCTGTTCCGCCCACAGGACGGCGCGCCGCCGATGGTGGGCGTGGTCGGCACGTTGCAGTTGGACGTGCTGGTGGCGCGGTTGGCCGGCGAATACGGCGTGCCCATCGGGTTCGACACTACGCCATATCAGCTGGCGCGTTGGGTGTCTGGCGACAAGCTTTTGGTAGAGAAGTTCTCCGCAGACCAGCGCAGCTCGATGGCCGACGATGTCGACGGCGACCCTGTCTATCTCGCGTCCAGCACCTTCATGATGCGGCGCACGGCCGAGCAGAATGCAGGGCTGACGTTTCGTGATATCAAGGATTTTAAGGCGGAGGCTGCGTAGGCCATTTCAAGTGTCAGAGGTGTCGTTCGAGCCTGCGAAGATGCTGCCAAGCAGAGCTCCAGCGGCGCCGGCAGCTACTGGCCTCTTCAACAAGGTGCATGAGCGGCATGCTCTCTGATCGGCGCGGCACCGTCTCAACTACGTTCCAATCGATTGGCATCATTCGATCGGAACGTAATCTACAAAAGATAACTTCTGTAACGCTTTAGATCTATGGCACGAAGAATGCGACGTGATGTGCACCTTCGCTGAGGAGCGTGAAGGCGCCGCCCGAGACCGGTGTGCCGTTCACATCGATACCCTTCGAATAGAGATTGCGGTCGGTGGCCGCGCTGCCGCCATAGGCATCGTTCAGAAAGGACAATGCTAGATCGTGCCAGCCCGATGCCACAGCGGTGGCGATGCTCAAGTCAAATGTGTTGCCGGCATTGTTGAGGGCTGTCACCGTGCCATTTGGCGCCGCCTGCTTGCCGTCGATTGCCACGCTGTATTGCGCATCTCCAAGATAGGCGTCCTCAGCCAGATGCAGCCTGATGAAGGTTGGAGCGGGTGCGGCCAGGCTGAACGTGTTGGTTTCGTTCGAAAGGAACGTGGCACTGCTGTTGGGTACGTTGTGCCCGTTATAGTTCACGCCGGCCACATACAGATTGCGATCGGTGGCGCTGCTGCCGCCATAGGCGTCGTTGACGAAGCTGGCGCTGACAGTGTGGGCGTTCGCCCCCCAGTTACCGGCGATCGTAATCTGCTGCGTGGCACCTGCGGCGTGCGATGCTGTTGCAGTAAAGGTCTGGCCCACATCGACGCCATCCACGCTGACCTTGAACTGCGCGTCCCCTTGCCAGGCATCTTCAGCCACGGTCAGGATGAGCGTGTCAGAAGAAATGGGTGATGCGAGATTGAACGTTTTGGTTTCGTTGCCGAGATAGGTGGCACTGCTGTTGGGGCTGTCGTGCCCGTCATAGTTCACGCTGTGTAGATATAGATTTCGGTCTGCGGCAGAGTTTCCGCCGTAGGCATCATTGATGAACGTGGCGCTTATGCTGTGCGCGTTGGCGCCCCAGTTGCCGGAGATTGCGATCTGCTGCGTGGCACCTGCGGCGTGCGATGCTGTTGCAGTAAAGGTCTGGCCCAAATCGACGCCATCCACGCTGACCTTGAACTGCGCGTCCCCTTGCCACGCATCTTCGGACACCGTCAGGACGAGCGTATCGGGCAATGTCGATGTGGGTGGAGGAGGGGTAGGAGGTGCCACGATAGGGGCTACCGGTTGGGTCGGCTCAGCGGTGAGCGTTTTGGTGCCGGAGATATTGACCTGCCCGATGCTCACAGCGCTCCAGCCGAACAGGCTGTTGTTGGTCATGTCGGCCACGATGCCAGAGGCGTTCTTGAGACTGGTGCTGTTGGAAGACGGGCTGGTATTGACCAAGACGTTGCCGGCCACCTTCAGGCTGGAATTGGCGTGCAGATTGCCTTCCTCGCCGAACGATATGGCAATCGGGTTCTGTGCGTTCACGCCCTTTTGGATGTAGTTGTTCTCGATATCTGCCACGCCGCCATTGGGCAGGTCGATCTCGTAGCTGGCGGTCCCGTTGCTGCCATCGGTGATGACGTTACCGGTGATCGTGGTGGAGGCCGCGCGGCTTTTGATGTCGTGTCCGACCTGGGCTGCGGTGATCGTGCTGTTCTGCACCGTGAGGCTGGCGATATTGCCGACATAGATGTTGTGGCTGTAGCCGTCGCCGGCGCCGTTTGCGGTGAAGTTGGATCCTGAAATGGTGATGACGCCGTTTGCATCCGGATTGGCCAGCAGACCTTCCTGGTTGTTGTGGATGGTGACGTTGCTGAGCGTGAGCGTGCCGCCCTCGTAGCGGATCGCAGCACCATTTTGGTCATCGACCGTCACGCCGGATATATCGAAACCGGTGATCCCGACCGAGACGCCGGCGCCGCCCTCATCGATGTAGCCCTTGCCGTTGGTTGGTTGCGCGGTGGCGACCAGCTTCACGACCCCGCCTACAGCGACGAGATTGAGGCTATGGTTTATGGTCAGAAAATCATTTGTATAAGTGCCTGTGGTGACATTGATGGTGTCACCGCTCTGCGATGAAAGTACGGCCGCAGAGATTGTCTTGTATTGGGAGGATGAGCCGACAGTCAAAATCGCCATACCAAGAATCCACCTAAATAATTTGGGAAAGAGCCAAAAATAATCCGGCAGCGTTTTGGTAACAGAGGTGGTGGATCGTCCGCAATGAAAGGTTCCATCACGTGTGCGTGTATTTTAGAATTATTTAGATGCAGAACAGAAATTGTTACTTAATCTGAGTCATTGTATTTTGGCTTGATGCGCTGCCATAAGGTGAATGTTTGCAGATCCTTGGGGGGATGTGAGCCATTGAATTTGGCATGTGCTGTGCGCAGGCTCAGGAAAAATGGGGGAAAATATGACCACTCGTGTCAGCCACGCTGATGATGCTGCCTTCGACGCTGGGCTACGTGCGTTTTTCGCCTATCGTGATCTCGGCATTGCAGGCGCTTCCGGCGGCCGTATCGGCGCACATGTCATCCGTGCGGTGCCGGGGGCGGGGCCAAAGCCGTCCTGGCACACGCACACGCTGGATTTTCAGATGGTCTATGTGCTGCGCGGCTGGGCCGAATTCGAATACGAGGATATTGGCACGGTGCGCATTGAGGCGGGTGCTTCGGTGTATCAGCCGCCCGGTGTGAGGCATCGGGAGATCGCCCATAGCGACGATCTGGAGTTGCTTGAGATTACGTCACCGGCGGAATTTGAGACGCATCTGGCGCCCTGATGGATGCGCGCGACTTTGGTGGGCTGCCCAAGCACAGCCCACCCCAACACCCTAAGGTTGGAAATCAGGCGTCGGCCTTGTGTGGGATGCCGGCTTCAGCGAACTTCGTGGTGAGTTCGCCGGACTGGAACATCTCGGTGATGATGTCGCACCCGCCTATGAATTCGCCGTTCACGTAAAGCTGCGGGATGGTCGGCCAGTTCGAGAAGGCCTTGATGCCCTCGCGCAATTCGGCGTCTTCCAGCACGTTCGCGGTGGCAAACGCTACGCCGGCATGCGTCAGGATCTGCACCACGCGTTGGGAGAAGCCGCATTGCGGGAACATGGCATTTCCCTTCATGTAGAGCATCACGGGGTTGGCGTTGATTTCGGTCTGGATCCGGTCGGTGGCGGACATGTGCTAGGCTCCTATTCAGGTGCTGATGTTTGAAGGGCGAGGGCGTGCAGTTCTCCACCCATTCGGCCGCGGAGTGCGGCATAGACAATCTGGTGCTGCTTGACCCGGCTGATGCCGCGAAATGTTTCGCTGACCACGGTGGCGGCGTAGTGGTCGCCGTCGCCGGCAAGATCTTCGATGGCTACCTTGGCATCCGGTAGCGCGGATTTGATCAGAGCTTCGATATCGTTCGCTTGCATGGCCATGGGATCAGTTCATCCATTCCGGAAAGAAGCGTTCGTGTTCGGTGGAAAGCTGCTCCACCGATATGGAGGCGCCGCCGGCGAGTTGCAAATCCAGACCGGACACTTGGCCCAGCAGGTGGGCCGGCACACCCTGGGCGCTGGCTTTTGCGAGTGTGCCAGATGGATCGGTGACGGCAAGCACGTAGCAGGCCTGGTCTTCGCCGAACCACCAGGCATGCGGGGCGATGTCGTCGGGCGCCGCCGCAAGCGTGGCGCCGATTTTGCCGCCCATCAGCATTTCGGTGATCGCGACCAGCAGGCCGCCATCGGCGATGTCGTGGCAGGCAGCGACGCGGCCGGCCAGGATTTCGGTGCGGACGAAGTCGCCGTTTCGACGTTCGGCGGCAAGATCCACCGGTGGCGGCGGACCTTCCTCGCGGCCAGCGATTTCACGCAGCCAGAGGGATTGGCCGAGATGGCCTGCGATCTGGCCAATCAGGATCAGGCTTTGGCCGGCGGATGCCGCAAGCCCCACGGCGTGGACAGCGTCTTCCAGCACGCCGAGGCCGCCGATGGCAGGGGTGGGGAGGATGCCGCGCCCCTCGGTCTCATTGTACAGAGAAACGTTGCCGCTCACGACCGGGAAGTCCAGCGCGATACAGGCCGACGCGATGCCGCGTACGGCGGCGGCGAACTGGCCCATGATCTCGGGCTTGGTGGGATTGCCGAAATTCATGTTATCGGTGATCGCCAACGGCAGGGCGCCGACAGCGGTGATGTTGCGCCAGGCCTCGGCCACCGCTTGGCGGCCGCCCATTTCGGGATCGGCCTGCACGTAGCGGGGGGTGACGTCGGTGGTGAGCGCCACGGCGCGTTTGTAGCCATCGATGCGCACCACGGC